>JAGVYN010000013.1 GCA_018303265.1 Candidatus Woesearchaeota archaeon | reverse complement strand
CTTAATTTTATAATAATATAGCTTATATGATAAATAAAAACGGAAAAGAGAATATTTAAAGATTTATGTTATGAATTGTTTTATTGGTCACTTTTTGTAGATATTTTTCGTTATCAGCAATAATGAATGGTATATCTAGCCCTCATTCGAAGCCAGTGCTTAAATATAAATATTTAAACAAAAATAGATTACTCCCCATTATGGCCATTAAAAAAAGATTTTTTATTGCCGGATTTGTCATCTTAATTTTAAATATCATCTGGGAATTTTCTCATCATTTTTTATATGTTGATTTATCTGGGATTCCAAAATACTTTCATTTAATTATTGCTTCCTTTGCTGATACGTTTATCCTCTTCAGTATTTTTGCAATTATCTCACTAAAACACAAAAATCTTAATTGGATAAAAAATCCAAGTAAGTTTGATTATTTGGTGGTTATTTTTTTAGGTCTTATTATCGCAATTTATATAGAGATAATAAATTTAAGCTTAGGAAGATGGGAATATACTGCAGCAATGCCAACTCTTTTTGGAATCGGAATAAGCCCTTTGATTCAATTAGCTTTGATAGGGATAATTTCTCTGATTTTTATAAAAAAAATTAAAAGGTAATAAACAAACTATTCCTTATTCAACACTTTTTTAAGGTTTTCAATCAATTTATCCGTCGCCTCGTTCACTTGATCTTCGGTCTTTGTTCCTGTACAAACAATCTTGCCATTGCTGAACAAGAGAAAAGTAGCATTGGTCCCTTTTAATTTATGCACCAGTCCTGGAAACTGTTCAGGTTCATATTCAGTATTAGGTAATTTAATATGCTTCCAGAAGCAACGATATTCTGCACGGTGATTTCTGGTTTAATGGTCACATTGATGTTTAATTTCTTTAAACTCTTGATTATACTTTGGATGCTTCGATCTACTTCCTCTAAAGTTCTGGCTCCCGTGCAGACTACTTTGCCACTGGAAAAAATAAGAGCAGAGGTCTTGGGCTCTTTTATCCGCAGCACCAGCCCTGGAAACTGTTCCGGATTGTACTCAGTGTTCGGCAGCCGTGCCGCCATCTTTTCTAAAGGAATATCTTTTTCCAAGCCGGTTGAAACAACAATATTGACAATCCTAATTTTCTTTTTGGTGTCTTTTTTTACCATGAACAACCCCTCCCGCAGACAGTTTTTAAGTGATAATCTAGTTTATAAATAGACGCACCCTATTTAAATATTCCCTTTATAAATGCAGCATCACACCAATTTTGTTTTTTTTCAAGAAAAGTTTTTAAATGAAGTACTTGCACCTTCTTCATGAACTACTCCCATTTACTCCTGCGCTATGGGGAAATCTTCTTAAAAGGCAAAAACCGCCCTTTTTTTGAAAAAATTCTTGTCCAAAATATAAAAAAACAGAGCAAGACTTTATTCGTGACCAGAACGCAAAAGAGGCTCATCCTCCCTTACTTTGTGCCTCATGAACAATTGCGGGCAATATTTGGCATTGTTTCTTATTCTCCGGCCGTGCGAGTTGAAAAAGATATAGCTGAAATTGAAAAACAGGCCTTGGATCTTCTTCAAGGGAAGAAAGGTACATTTAAAATCATCACCAAACGAGCCGATAAACAATTTCCTCTGTCTTCCATGGAGTTAAATCGAAAGATAGGCATGTCTATCGAAGAAAAGAGCAATCTGGTGTTTAGCGCGAAGGATCCTCGCACCATCTTCAATATCGAAATAAATAATGATGGGGCTTATTTGTTTTTGGAAACAATCCCCTGTTTTGGCGGCTTGCCGGTGGGAACCGGCGGAAAAGTTCTCCTCCTCGTGGAAACCAAGGCGAGCATTCTTGCAGGATTGTCTATGCTGCGGAGGGGCTGCACTCTTTTCCCTATTGCTTTTGAGGACAAAGATATTTCTCTGCTCCAAAGATATAGTCCGCTTCCATTAAGGTTGGAGGAGGTAAAAACGTGGCCGGAGATTGAGAGTTATGCAAAAGTGAAAAATAGTTCTGTTCTTGTTGTCGATCAGCGCTTTGCCGCATTCTCTTCCCTTCCAACTTCATTAACAGTGTTTCGTCCTTTGCTCACGTGGAGGGAAGAAGAGATTGAAGCTGGTTTGGAGAAGTTTAAAGGAATATAATCTGTGCTGGCTTCTAGCAAACGTCATTTCGATGCTTGCTAGATTATTACGGCTAGTCGCTGTTCCACCGTTGTCAATAAATTTTGCAACAGGTCACTACCAGGTCTGGATCATTGATCGTGTAGTTTGTATCGGGCATGTTTTTTGTAACTGGTAGATTTTCATGGACAAGATCCGGTCCAAAGAAAACTGACGGGTATTCACAGAAGAATGGCATCGTGAACAAGCTATAGTGACCGTCGTTATATTGTATGCGGGCGATGAAGGTTCCATCTATGCAAGCATCATAACCCTGATTGGTACAGAATGAATCGCCGTTCATTGTTGATGAGAGAGTAGGGTTGCCAAACTGCTTGCAGTCCAGCTTTGATTCGCCTGATCCACTAGGCAGACACCCGTTCACACACTCGCCCCATTCCGCGGGCGTGCCGGTAGCTTTGATGTCAACGCACTTTGGCTTGTAACAACTCAAGAACTTCGTCCAGCAGGATGGATCTTTCTTGCACGCCTCCACTTTGGTCTGGTCGTAGTATGTAGCCTGCCCGGCGAGGGCGGTCGGCCGAAGCTCCGGCGGCACGTCAGAAACATACTGCGTACAACCCACAACCAGTAGCGCCGCCAGAATAAGCAAGACCACGAACGAGAGCTGTTTGAACCTCATCCGTTTTTCATTCAAAAAAGAATATTTAATACTTTCTCACCCCCCCCCAGGAACAAATCACGAAATCTTACAACAACTTATTTAAAATGATATCCATTCTCTCTATTTATGGAAAAAAACAAACTGTTGGAAAGAATCACCTATGATCCCGAGATCTGCCACGGCAAAGCCTGTATTAAAGGAACGAGGATCATGGTTTCTGTTATTCTTGATAATCTAGCCGAAGGACTTTCTATCGCTGAAATTCTGAAAGAGTATCCAACACTTCAAAAAGAGGATCTTCAAGCTGCGTTAGAGTACGCCGCTCTCTTGGCAAAAGAAGAAGTTTTACCCTCCGCCAATTAAGATGCACTTTAAACTTGATGAAAACGTTCCTTTGCAGCTGGGAAGGTTGTTAAAAAACCGCCATCATTCTATCAGCAGTGTTTTTTCAGAAAAAATTTCAGGCATTAAAGATAAAGAACTGTTGAATATCTGCTTAAAAGCATTTCTTTAGCACAGGTTGAAAACTCGTTAATCATCGTTGAAGAAAAGCATATTCGCATCAGGACGATTCACGGCGGACAAACAAATCTTAAAAAATAGAAAAAAAGAAGGGAGGCCCTGTCAATTTCCAACAAATTTTGAATACGTAGCGAGCGCTTCATGTTCAGATTTTGCTTTAATCAGCGCCCGGCCATCCCGGAACAGAAGAATATCTTTAAATTGAAGAGTGATGCCGTCATCGACAACTTTCCCTAATCTCTGCCACTTTTTTTTCATTTCCTGCACATTCCGTGGTTTTCCTTGTATTTGGTATCGTCCCGAAGAACAAAAAGGAATAACTTTTACATTCTCTTTTTTTTCTAAGTAGGTAAAATTCCCTTGGCAGGCCTGGCATTTCTTATTTTTTTTCACTGTTATTCTTTTACTTGCTCCCTGCCAGATATCATAATAAAACAATGAAGGTTCAACATTCTCTTTCACCATCATTTTCAGCGCCAGCGTCACCTGCATACCGGCAATAGAAGAAGTAATCGTATTTAAAACACCAACCGTATCACAGGTGTCAACGCCGCTTTCGTGCATAAAACATTGCAGGCAAGGTCCCTCCGGAAGGATAGGCATGACATACCCGGAGGTTTTAATTGCGGCCGCATAGATCCATCTTTTTTTGTTCTTTTTACAATAATCATTTACAAGCAACCGCGTCTGGATGTTATCCGTGCAATCCAAAATGAGATCGGCATTTTGCAAGAGCTGAACATTCTCGCTGTTAAGATGGATCGCTTCTGCGTGAATTGCCGCATTGCTGTTTATTTTGTGTAATTTTTCTTTGGCGACAACAGCCTTGCTCCTCCCCACATCTTCCTCTGTGAACAGGAGTTGCCGCTGCAAGTTGCTTCTCTCTACAACATCTCTATCAATAAGGATTATCTTCTCTACTCCAGCCCGTACCAGCAGTTCCGCAGCGGCGGTGCCCAGAGCCCCAACTCCGACGATGGCCACGTTGTTCTGCCGCAGCTTTTCCTGCCCTTCTGTCCCTATCTCCTGCAGCAGTATTTGCCGGGAATATCTTTCATCGGGCAATTTCCAGAACCTCCTTCATCTGGCAGGCATTGCAGATGTCATTATTTGCCGCCTCATGGCACTTTCTGCAGGGTGTTATCTGTTGCTTCTCCTCTTTTTCCTGCAGGCGGGGCAGCATTGCGAGAAATGATTTTATGATCCCCTGCTTTGTTCCTTTATATTTGTGCTCAAATTCATTAAGCATTTCCTGGATGTGATGCCTGTACCCTTCTTTGGAATACGGGCATTCCGCAAATTGAACCTGGAAGCCTTTTAATACTGTGTATAACCTCACTTCTTTCTCGCCGCATAGATAAAGGGGCTTTACACGCTGCACAAACAGATCATGCTCACTTCCTCCAGAGAGAGGGCCCAATCTTCCGGCGAGGTCCACATTTGCTTTAAAGAGGTTCATGATAATCGCCTGCGCTTCATCATCGAGGTTATGGCCGGTCACAACTTTCGTTGCCCCTATTTTTTTGGCGTGTTTGTTTAACAAATACCGGCGCCACACGCCGCAGACATTGCATGGTTTTTTACTTGTTCCTTGATTGATGATAGGATATGCGTCGTCAAGAGTCTTTCCCAATTCTTCCTTGAAATATGCTATTTTCAGAGGGATGTTGTGTTTACGACAAAACAGTTCTAAATCAATCACCGTTTTTTCTCTATATTCAGCAATGCCTTCATCAATCACAAGGGCAAATAAATTATTAGTGGGGATTTGGTATTTCTCACAATATTTTTTGGTAAGATAGAGAACCGTCAACGAATCCTTACCACCTGATGTTGCCACACAAATTCTGTCCTTTCTCTGGATAAGCTGATAGCGGTTGATTGTCCTGAATACTTTATCTTCAAAATAAGAGATGAAATGGCTTTTACAGAGAGCACCGTGCTGGAGCTCCATGACTGCTTTAAGATCGCATTTGCCGCATTGCATAACCTATCCTCCAGAAATAACGCTCAGAATTTCCAGAACGTCTTGGTCTCTTACTGCTTCGTCTTCTGTTATTACTTCTTTGTTTCGTACTACAAGCACTGTTTCCGGATTAATATTCAGCGAAGTAAGAAGTTCAAAAACTGTTTTTCCTGCAAAGGCAATATCTTGTGTAGTCTGATCTCGTTCGTTAATAATTCTCAGTTCCATCATTTCCTCCCCAAGTCTCTAAGTAAGGCCCGGTTTAGCGTAATGTAATTTTTGATTCCTTTTTTATAAATATTTCCTGAAAATATATAAAGCAGTATTCCATTTAAGAAAAGATGGACAATCTTATATTACTTCCAAAAAATCAAGAATTCGAGGAACTGAGTGCAAAGCTGGGATTTTCCAGAACATTGTTTCTGGAAACGGATGCGGTCATCATTGAAGCCAAGACCAAAAAAGAACTTTTATTAAAAACAAATCGTGCTGTTTCCAAAAAACTTCTTACATAAACACCAATAAGCATGGTTTTGGGCATAGAACATATTCATCCTAAGGAGAGCACTCATTTTGTTCGGGGAGGATTGGATCAAATTCTTTGCAAAATTGCAGCAGAGAAAGACAAAATCATTGCTTTTTCGTTCTCTGACATCTTAAACTCTCCGCAGAGATCAAAACTACTTGCCCGCATGATGTTTAACATCAAACTGTGTAAGAAGTATAAGGTGAAAGTGTTTTTCAGCAATTTTTCCATGGAACAAATGGAAATGAGATCGGCCCGAGATTTGTTATCTTTCTGGAATGTGTTAGGTGGTGCTGGTAAAGGGTGTTTAGAAATTCAAAAACAATCATAACATTTAAATATAATCATTTCCCTTTTTAGTAGTAAAAATGACACTTACTGATCTGGTTAGGAAATTAGCATTGGGTGCAGCTCTTGCCGTAAGTTTTCCTTCGTGTGATTCTGGAAGCACATCTTCCCCTTACTGCACCGCAGATTATGATTGTAAAGGAGACCGTATTTGCGTTAAAGGAGAATGTCAAAATCCTCCACAAAAGGAATCATCCTCTTCCCAACCCTCAACCCCTGAGCCAACATGCCAGCCGGAAGAGTTTGACTTATGCGATGGTGTGGATAATACGTGTAATGGTGTAGTAGATGATTTGGGTTGTGGAAACTGGCATTACCTTAAACATGACTTTGGCGATAACACTAATACTATTAACAAGTTTTCTCTTAATTCGGGGCTTGATGAAATAATTCTTAATCAAAAAGATATCTCCCAAATAGGGTGGTTCTCCGTTGCTGGCAGTGGAAAAATTGCTGTTGTAACATTTAATGACAAACTCTATGTTTATGGTTCCACGCCTCAATTACTTTTGCCAAAGGGAGCCTCCGAGGAGCCTTATGGTATTCAATTCATTCCTACATGGCACGGTTCTTCCACGATTCTTTTTTCAGGAACCTGCGGTGGCCAATCCTATTGCACTTCTGAAGATAATGGTAATTTCAAGATTCTTTCAATACAGCAAGACGGTTCACAATTACAGCGCCTTCTTCCAACGAGTTTTGATCCTGGTTGTGATGAATATCAGCCTGCGGTGCACGAGGATCTTGTCGCCTTCATTCAAGACTGCGGTGGGAAAAGAGAAGCCGTAGTCTATGATATGGACACTAAAGAAACAAGTGCTGTCACTGAAAATCAAGTTGCGAAGCCCATAAATTTCGTCCACTGGTCCCCAAAAGGAAATGCTCTCTATTTTGATGGTTCAAATAAAACATTGAACAGCATTTCTCTCAACGGCTATTATTCTCTCATCGCGCAAGGAGTATCCATTCCTTTTGCTCCTTCTCCGGATGATTCAAAGATTGCGTTTCTATCCACTGAAGAAGGTCTGTGTGTGAAAACTTTCTCCACTGACAAGGTTCATTGCACCAATAAAGTCTATCCCCTTCTCTTGCAGTGGGAGTAAAACTACTTTTTTCTCTTTAGTGTTCGGAATATTTATAAATAAAAAAGGATTGTTTTATTCTATAATACCATGAACACAAAAAGAGGGATGTTTTTACTCATTGTAGTCTGTTTTTCACTCTTCGCATTAATTTCTTTTTCTCAAGAAGAAGGCGGAGAACCAGAACCAAGTATTTCACAAGGCTTGGTTGCTAATACAGACAAATTCGCCGCTTTAGGAAAAAGTGTGGAAGCTCCTGCTGCGCATGGCGGATGTGATTATGGTTCTGATGTGTTGGATTGTTTTAAAGACACTGATTTAGCCACATCCGGACTTTATGATTATACTTCTATGGATGTTATAGACGAAGGCAAAGGGCATCGAGGACTTATTACATTAAATGAAGGGAAATCAAATATAAAAGAATGTAATTTTGGTTCGAAATTAGTTAAACCGCCCCAGGACCAGATAACTGAAGGAAGTGGATGTTGGGTTTTGATTGAAGAGCGGGATACCAGCGATACTAGTGATGGTGCAGCTGGCATAGTAAAAGAGGGGGTTATTTTTAATTCTGAACGAAAACTCTTAGATCATACTAGCGAGATTTCTAACATTCTTTTCCAATGTGATGAAGCTGGAGGTGACGCATTTTTATCTTTCACTTACTCTTTGTTTAAGACAGATTACCCTCACATCTGCGCCTATGACAAATTCTGGCATAAATGTGAAGCAGGTGTGGATGGCGAGGATGGAAAAAGCGGCTCATTAAACACCATCACCTGGGCCAATGGCCAGATGTACAACTGCACTCTTGATGAATTTGACATCCCTCTCTGGAAACCAGCGGGTGTTGATCGTGATCGTGATTTCTTTCTGGAAGCTGTTGATTGCAAAGATGATCCCTCCGTTGATCCTTCTTTTTGTAAAGATGTAGAAGGGCCTGAAGATTGCGACTATCCTGAACATTCGCAATGTGCTATTTGCATCAACCCCAGAGTGAAAGAATTCGCCGGTGATGGGATTGATAACAATTGCGATGGCATCAGCATTGATGATCCGGATGAAAATGAGGAAACCTGTGTTAATGCTGATCAAAATTTATTTGATAAATCATTTTCGTGGATAAACTCCAACACAGGCAACAACAATTGCTGCGGTGATGATAATGAAACTGATCCACTGACTGACTTCGGAAACATCGCTTCCGGCACAGCAGGCAATCTTCCAGGTAATTTTATTTGTTTGAATAATGAAAAGCCGGAGTTGGTTGGTCGAGTTGGAGACATTCCAGATTGGCCCAGTGAAAAGCCTGACGGTTCTCCCGACCGCTGCGCTGGTGAATGGTGCTGGGTAAAAAGTGACGGAGATGCCAAGTTCCATATCTTCACCATAAAAAAACCAGAGCAAGAAGCATATGACATTGTTGCCAACGGCCAGCAGTGGGTGGAATGTAAGAATGAAGAAGGAACGAAAGAAATTTCCACGGGTTTAATTTTTCCAGATGATATCACGAATGCTAACAGATTTTATTGCTACAAAGAAGGAAACCGTTGGAGCTGGGCAGATTGCCGCGATCCTAATGAACCAATCCAGCTTTCATTCAATGGGATAAAAGAACGAAAACCAGGGGATGGTTTGTTCTCTCTTCCCATTATAAGTGCAATGCCCGCAAACAAAGTTCTGATTGATTTAGACAAAGTATATTCCGATTATTATGAAGATTCTCCAACAGACTTCATTGGTGAGACCTATCTTGAATTTTATGTTCGTTTTACTCATCTCGAAGAAGATGTTCCCACCAATGTGCGGCTAAGCATCTTTGGTCCAAAACAGGATGACGGCAAAAATGTTGTTTATTTTGACGACAGCGTTCTAGGCTATGCTGCTAACAATCCTGTCCTCGAAGAGAATCGCTGGATTCATGTTAAAGTGCCAATTTCAGAGATGGTCAATGTTAAATTCATGAGGATTGACGCTTCTCCTGAAAAGAATGAGATTGAAGTGAGGAATGCTTATCTTACTTCGGGAGAAAAGCCGCAAATATGTTCCGGCGAATATAGCAGTGATGAGGGCAAAAGCTCTTGGCTGACGGATTTGGATTATTGGCAGAAAGGAGATAAAATCAGCGGCGAAAAATTATGCAATGCTCTATACGATCCTTTTTTTAAGGACGATCCAGCATATCAAGGAATAGCCTGGCTGGGAGATGAAGAAGTAGTTGCTCCCGCCCGCCGCTGCTGCGGCAATGATGATAAAGAATATTATGCAGATGATTCCAGGGATAATTACGGCTGCTGGAACTCACAGCCAATCGCGCCTGGCGAGACGACAATGAATGTTAAGTTTAGTGTAAATAGTCAAGGCAAAACCTGGGAACCGGAATATTCCTGCAGCGGGAATGTAGAATGTGTGTATCCACTTCCTGGAGAACCGTTCTACACTGTAACCAATCCCAACCCTGATTTGTATGAACTCTATTTTGTTACGAATGAAGGAGAGATCCCTGTAGGCTCATCAAATACGTACGATAAAGATGCGAACGTGAAAGTGAAAAAAGCTGCCCAGCAAGTCATTTTTGTCAATGAAGAAGATGCTGAGGGGAATGTCGATCAAGGTTTTTATGGCTGCCAAGCCGCAAGTTTTCTGGAAGGGATTAATAAAATAAACCCAGAAAACAACCTTCCGTATTGTTCTGTGAAGGGGGGAGCATTTTGTTCCTACAGTGTTGATCATGAAATAAACAAAGAACGTTTTACAACCATCAATTCGTGGAGTGCTGAAGAGATAACCAAAGTTGGTTATGCTGTTGGAGAAATTGATACGTCCGATCTCACCACATTTTTTTCCAACTTGCCATTCCCATTGAAAGACCAATCCGTTGCTGCCGGCGAGCGCAATTATTCCACGTTTGCCTTTCCCGGGCAAAACTTTCTCCCCAATGCTGAATTTAGATTGGATGGGAAGATCCTTCCCCATTGGGATATTCTTGCAGCGGATGGAATTGCCGTCCAGAATGAGAAAGAAAAAATTGTTCAAAATAAAGTAACTCTTAATAATGGCGAGATACTGCGGTCTGAACGAATTGCCATCGGAAAAAATACGAATGTATCCTTTTCCCACAACGGAAGCTGCTCTGACATTCAAATAACACTTGTTGACAAAGATGGCAACAGGAATATTGCTTCGCCGCCAGAATTTAGTACAGCCGATGCTTCATATCTTGTCGTTGAATTTAAAGGGACATCTAATTCCTGCACTATCTTCCAACCCCTGCTTCAATATGTTGATAACCAAGGAAAATCCCCTTATCATTACAAGTCCCAGCCTTCTCTCACAGGTTTTGATGCCCGTTCCGGGGCAGCTTGCTGTTCTCAAAATTCCTGTTGGAACGGCTACGCTTGTGTTGAAGACATGAGCGCCTCCGCGCTGGTGGAACATCTCCCCGATGACCGCAATTATCGCTGTGTCCAAGGCATCTGGAAATACCAGCCTTTGAAACAGGACTGGAATCGTGAAAAAAGCGGTTTCTGCAATAGCGAAGATCAATGTTTCGTCCTCAGCACGGAAAGCGCCAGCGTTGACGCGGCGACGGCTGATTTTTATCAAGGAGAATATCCTTCTTGTATTAATTCCGGCGAGTATGTTTTTGATAATTATTGTCAGGCAGGGAACTGGACGTCACGGACAAAATTTGTCGCTGAAGAGCTTGTGAATGTTGCCGGTGATGATGATTTTGTTCTGTATTGCACCTCCCTTCGTGAGGCTGAGCTGGAAACAGCAGGAAAAGAAAATTATCTTGAAGGGATCAAGCAAGTTGCCGCTGCGGGAAAAGTCGGATTAGCCGAAACGTTAGGAAGCCCAGGCGGCCAGGAAGTAACGACGGTCTGTTTTGATGCCCTTCTCGACAAAGAAGGGGCGAGGCTCGTTCCAGAAAAAGAAAACACCTGCGTCAACAATTTCTGTGTCTTGCAGCACAAAGGAAAGACGTCCTTTGCCACGACGTTAAACAGGGACATTACCGACCCGGATTCTTTTTTCCTGGCTTTAGGCATTCCTCAAGGCAAGATTAAAGTGTTATGCCCTCCATCCGGAGAAAATGAGTTTGTAAAATGCGATGTAACAGGAACGGCCGTCAAAGGCGACTTGTGGTACTCTCAAAAATTAAATGCTGTTATCTACGGAAAAGAAGGCTTTTCGCTGGAACCTGGTTTGGTAGAAAAAGTATGGGAAAAAATCAAGAATTTATTTGGTGTCGAAAGTGAACTTTCACAAGAATCAATCTTTGTAGCAGAAGTACAAAATTTCCGTGATGTCTACTTGTTGAAAAAAGACGAAAAATTCATTCGTGCCGTGCGCGAGGTATTTTCCCCTCAAAAACAAACCCTCATCGCGGAATATGAAAATTTTGAAACGCCCGTCTGTGAATATGTAACTCATGTTAATCTTCCTGAAGATCTCGAACTGTTAGAAGAAGCTGCCGGCCAGCAGCAACTTAGCTGCATACAACAAGAGGCAATCCAGCACGTGGAAGCCATTTCTAATCTCGATCTCCTGTGGCCGCAGCTGACGGGAAAGGTAAGGGTAAGTTAGATTAGGGAAGATTATCAACAAATTTTATAAGCTGCTAAATTTTACCTTTAGTATGGGGAAAAAGAAGCGCGATAGAAATAGGGTTTCCTCCAAAAGGGCTCAAATAACTATATTCATAATTGTCGGGATCCTCATTTTATTCATTTTTCTCTCTATTCTGATGCTGACAAATCAGCTTCGAAAAGGACAGCTGCAAACCGAGCAGGAGAAAGTTCTGTCAAAGGTGTTCCAGAAAGAAGCTCTTCGTATTTTCGTTGAAGATTGCCTCGCTGATGGCATTGAAAAAGGGCTTATTTTGCTGGGAAAGCAAGGACGTATCTGGAAAGATCAAGGCGGCTTAACTTCTTTCTCTGAGGGGATCACGGGCATCACCTACGGGCCGGATGAGGAGAAGATCGCTTATGGGATTACACGCGGAGAAGAACCGTTTCAGTATCCGGAAGCGTATCCCTGCGCTACTGATGAAAATGCTCCTGAATTTTGCCAATATACATATCCTGATATCACGGTCGGATTTGGCGGACTGGAGCTGCGCGCTGGTTCAATCCAGAGTGATTTGCAACGATATCTTATCGAGCAAACTGTAAGTTGTGTTACAGATTTTGTCGCCATCAACATCTCTGCGACAGCTAAAGTTGAAGAAACCGATATTGATCTGAAGCTGGCGATCTTGGATGAAGGAATCAGCGTCCAGGTGTCATATCCTTTGAAATTCCGGCTTGCCGATCAAGAATTTTTTCAACTCTCCGAATTTGATTTCTTTCATCCCACAAAATTTAAACAATTATTGGACAGCGCTATCCTCTTCCCTTTAGAGCATGATCAGAAATTTGTCGACTTTCAGTATACGGATGCGATCCTCCGAAGCCCTTTTTTTGAATATGGAAATACACAGCAATTTATAGGATGCGAGCCGCAGGAAGGCTATTACCTTTGCAAGCGAAGTTTGCCATTTGAAAAATACAAAAACCTGAATCTTAATTTAAAGATTCTTCCTTTGGAACAAGGCGATGATTTCTTCATCTTCAGCGATGTCCCTCACATTGTCAAAGATAAGCCGTATACATTTCGCATTGCGCGTCAAAATCGTCCTCCGGCTTTAGATTATGTGCACCGTTCGCAGTGTCTTCTTGGCGGGAATCCAGAAAAAAGTTATGATTATTTAGTTATTCCGGGTGATGAGAAATTTGGCCAAATTAATATCGTAGCAAATGCCTCAGATCCGGATGAAGATGCAGTAGAGTATGATTTTGTCTCTGAGGATTTTACTAAAGACAGCACTTATCCTGACAATGTTCTTGGCAATGTTTTTTTCACCCGTGAAGTTGGAAACCCTGGGTGGTATAAGATCATCGCTAAAGCAGCGGATGAAGATCTTGAAGATACCCAAACCGTTCGCGTTTTAGTTGATCGACCGATCACCATGAATCTTGATTTAAAATCAATTTATCAAGATGTAAACCTGTTTGATTCGGGCGTCTATTTTGTTTCCCGGGAAGATCCCATCACGCTTGAGGTCACCTTTCCGCAGAGTTCCCTTACTGAGGATCTTGAAGAAATATCTTTACAGTACATCGCTGCTGGCCAGGAGTTTACTTTTCCGATAGAAACATCCACGACAGAACCACCCCTTGACGAACTTGGCACGAAGTTAACAACACTGAACATTCCACAAAAAATAGGCGGTGGTCAGCCGGAAACAGGTGAGGATCTCAAAAACTTTCTTGATCGGGCATATTTCACCACTCATCCATTCAGGGAGCTTGTTTTAGGGAAACTTGTTCTTGATTATAACCTAAATTATTGTGGTGCGTTTGCCCAATCACAAAGCGCAGAGGCCATTGTTTCTGTCACCGCTTGTGTTCCACATAAAAACCCCACAAATCCGTGGGCGTATCCATATCACGAGTATACGTATGAATTTGATGAAGAAGGGAATACTCATTTTAAAGAGATAGAAAAAACTGCCAATCCATTTCAAGCGACTCATACTTGTTGTGTGGGAACTCCTGAAATTCCTGGCAAATGGGATGTTGCCCCTGCAGGAACATCCTGTTTCGAGAGTCCTCTTCCTGATTGTGAAGGGAACATTCCTGAATATACCGCACTCTCCGGCAATGAGGGGTATCTTCTTGAACAAAAATTAGATTACTGTGACGGGCAAAGGGGGAACATCTGTGGGAATCCTACTCTTCGAAAATCCCAGTTATGGAATGACGAATTGCGCTGCGGAAACAAAGATACATCCCTTAGCTGTGATAAAGTGGTTGAAGAATGTTACGATCAACTCGCTTGGGGTTTTTCTGATTCTAATAATGATGGCCAGAATGACCTCTGGTGTCATGGAAAAATGGGTTGCTCTAGCGTGTGTGCTGGTCCAGTCGTGGCCGAGATTGGAGCCCCTGTCGCCAAAGATACTTTGTATAACATGAATCTTCGAGCGGAAACAAATTTTTTCACGAATGATGAAGCACTTCAAGTTCATTGTGAATGTACAGAACAAGATCGTACGGCAGGAAACGTATGCGATAATAATTTTGATGGCATTTTTGAAGGAACATGCCAACCTGATGGCTTATGCCGATAATAGGTAATTCTTTTTTCACTCACCTTTAAAAAATTCAACAAAAATAAGGGTTTTACTGTCTATTTTAATCTCGGAAGCTTTATAAACGAGAACCCACTTCTATACGTTAAGAGATGGTAGTAAAAAAAAGAGGGATGATTGTAGTAGTTTTAAGTGTATTTTTACTATTGCTGTCTTCTTTCGTGGTTTCCCAAGCTTCTTGTATACTTTATCCCCGAACCGACATTGCTGGCACCTTTCTCGATGATTTGTATTGTGTAGAATATGATGAAGATGCTCAAGCCCAGTGCGCGGATGATCCTGAATGTGACGAAAAAACGTATGTTATTTCCCAAAGCTGTTCCGCGTTAAGCGAGTGCGTTCCCGTAACCTGCAACATTGATTGCCTAACTCATCCCGCCGGATTCTGTACGTCCAAGGAAGTGGGAGGGCAGGCTGTTTCTGATGAAGAATACGAGTTATGGTGTACAGCAGGATGCTGTAAAATTCCTACTACTCCCACGTCCTATTGCAGTTTTCTGAGTAATAAATATCTCTGTGATCAAAAAGCAGACCAATCAGGTATCGCAAATTATGATTTTTATAACCCTACTGGCTTAACGAAAGAACAGTGCGCTTCTCAATATTGCAAGGTTGAAATTCAAACCGCGACGCTCACTGTTTCTGTCAATACAGAAGAAGGGCAACCTATTGCGGGTGCTTCTGTCATGTTAAAAAGCGCTGGTCTTGAGAAGAAAACAGATTCCCTTGGTGTTGTTACTTTTACAGGTTTAAGTCCCAAAACGGAAGCGATTACGGCAAGTGCCGCGGGCTACGTTTCCGAAATGCTGACTCTTTCGTTAAACCCTGGCCAGTCTGCAGAACAGAAATTTACCTTGGTGGTGAAAGGAACAGCAACAATTTCTGGAGTGATCAAGGATGTGAAAAGCAATTTGCTGGCCGGATCAACTCTTTCCTGGACTGGTCCTGAAAGCGGTTTTGTGACCAGCACGGATGGCTCGTACAGCATTGAAGTTTCTCCCGGAGAATATCAAATAACGGCAAGTAAAATTGGCTACAGCGCAGACAAAAAAACAATTTCTGTCGCTGCCAAAGATGCTCTTACTCTTGATTTGGTCTTAACCGCAACAATCCCTCAGGGCGTGCAGGGGACGGCCTATGTTGATGTTAATGGAAATAACCAGCCTGATGATGGTGAAACTACGTACGGCGTCAAATTATATGTTGATGGCGTGTTTAAAGGCTATTCCCAATTTCCTGATGGAGATTTTAACTTGGAAATCGCAACAACAGGGGAACACACCATTGCTGCCACGTATCAGGATTATGTTTCTGAAAAAAAGACCATAACTGTTCTTGCGGATCAAACTGTTTCGCAAAACGTGCTCTTAATCCGGCTTGTCGGAGAGTGTACGGAGCCGGGGACGGAGAAAGATGTAGGATCACTGGTCGTTTCTCCTGTTCCAGGGAAAGAACAACTCAAGGTTGAATGGGTGAAACCGTGCCCGGAAGTTATCGGTTACACTCTCCAACGTGTCAAAGGAGCTACTGTCGAGAAATCATTTGAAATATCTCCTTTCACCAATTCTTTTATCGATACCACTGTTTCATGGGGAGAAGAGTACACTTACCAAATTGCTGCATTGTATGATAAAGGAAGGAAATCAAACCCCGTCTCGTCAAATACCATTAATGTTGGCAATCAGGCCTGCGAAGGGAAGTATCATGATAATTCAGGGTGGGAAACATTTTGTCTTGTAGGAACGGAAGAAGAAAGGAAACAAGTCTGGACCTGCAACGATCAAAATCTATTAACGGCGTGGTTATGCGAAGGGGAGTATTCTTATTGCGCGAAAATTTCCCCTCGCCAAGCTTCATGTAAGAATGCTGCCGTGTGCAGTCTGGGAGGAGATCCTTTTGGTCTTTATTATGTGGAAGAGATGTGCTATGGCACGAATGATCCCAGCGGCGGCAAAGCAGCCAATTATTGTTATTATGATTCCACCACTTCAATTATCAACCAATGCAAGAGCTGTACGCAAATAGAAAGTTGTTTTGATTACCAGAGTAAGGATGCGTGTGAGATTAACAGCTGTTTAACCAAAAATTGCCAATGGGTTGATAGCGCGGAAGAATCCCTGCTCGTGGATTACTCTTTAATCAACCTCAATCTTCCTGGACTGGTGACGCAAGAAACCGGCGCTGGGTATTGCGTGGAAGAAAATTATGAAAAAGATGACAAGTGTTCTTTATGCGGCCCAGACTCTCCCCCATCCACATTGTTTGAAAATTTTTATTGCACGGCAGAAGTATGTTCAAGTTTAGGGCGATGTTTCTCTGCACCAGGCCTTACTTCCTGCCAGAACTGCGGAGAAACACCCACCGCAGAACGAAATTGTTATACGTATGAAACGGAATTAGAATGTACCGGCGGCCAAAGTGTGCAGAAAGGCGCTGATAACCAGTTTACATTTTCCTCAGATCAGTGCGGCTGGCAGCGCTGTTTATGGCAGGGAAGTTCCAATGGTGCGGGAGCAAGCTGTGTAAAAGATGGCAATGGTGATGCTCTTGATGATTGCGCCGGATTCATCGGAAGTGAACTTGCGGCGTGCCGCAATGATGTTTCTCCCCCGAGAACGGAACTAAGCTCGCAGCCAACTCTTTCCCTTGCCTTTTCTAATCTCACGTTCACTGGCGATGACAGTTTCCACGAACACGCTGGACAGCGAAATCCATTGGGCTCGTTATGGTTCTGTTTGACAAAAGAAGAAGCCAATGCTCCAAGCATTTGTTCCCAATTCAAAGAAGTTCTTTATCCGGGAAAACTTCAGAAAGAATCTGTCACCGTTAATATTGTTGGTTCCCTGGAAGAAAAAACAAAAGCTGCGGGGGATACGTACCGCTTGCAATTTTATTCCACAGACAAATTTTTGAATCAGGAAGCGCTTCAGGAAGCCTTTGTTTTGATTGATAATGTCCCTCCTGAGTTTAATATTCAGGAAACGATTGACACGGTTGGGGAAATCACCACGTTAACCGCATATTTGGAAGGGACCACCGAATTAATGAGCTGCACGTTTACGTTAACACCGGTTCTTCCTTCCGGCTCATCTCAAATACGTTCCATCTCCAGAGAGGAGAAAGAAAAACAGGCGATTTTTGAAAACTTGGACGGCATTGTCTACACTCTTGAAGCAGCCTGTACTGATGATCAGGGCAACAAAAATACAAAAAAGAAAAGCTATACTTTTGATGTAGAAAAACGCATCGATATCGTCTATCCTCCATTACAAGGGGCGGTCGCCGAGCAGGAAGTAGTCTTCAAAATCCATACCCTCGCTCCTGCGTCCTGCGCGTTATACGATGCAGCCACCAAGCAAAAATTACGCGATTTCACGATCACGGATGATGTTGGAAAAGAACACGAAACAGAACCATTGCCGCTTCCAGAAGAAAGAGAGTATGTAGCTGAACAAGAAGTACTTTGTAAAGAGTTACTTACAGGAGAAACCTACAACCCTGATTATTTTCACTTTTTTGTTGACCGCACTGCTCCGAAAACTCAAGTCCTTCTGCGCGAAGAACAACGGGAAGAACAGCCGACAAGTTTGGAATGGGAGGAATTCTTTGTCAATACCGTCGCTGTGGATTTCGAATGCGCGGAAGAAACCGGCTTCGGGTGCGAGGAGACGTATTATTGCTTGGAAGAAAACAGCGCAGAGTGTGAATTTTTCATCCCTCAGAGATATACGCAATATGTAGAGACGGTTCTCCTGACAAATTCTACCCGTTTGTGTTATTATTCCACCGACAGCGCCGGTAATCTTCCCTTGCAGGTTGTTTGCGGCAAGGTTCTCATTGATGGATACGGTCTCGTTATGGAGAAACCACCGCAGCATTATTATCAGAATACGTTGTGGGGCGTCAGCGACAAGCCCGTCTTTGACTGGCAGTTTTTCACCAAAATTCCCACAAAAGAATGCCGGTTTGATTTTGTTCCCGGTTTTAACTACGACGCAACTCCTCCGCATCGTACCCGAACTGCGAATGAAGAAAAAAAGTATTTATTCCAAAACTTTCCGGAAAGCGTTTTCACTTCATTTAAAGAGGATGAAATCAAAACCGTCTACGTCCAATGCAAGAATAATGAAGACGAGCTAGGTCCGGAACAAAAGATTATTTTAGAATATGACCCCACATCCCCAAAAGTTACCGATGCCCATGCCGAACCGGACGAAGTATTTGAAGGAGTTACCACAACTTTGTTTGTTACAACGGATGATAAAACCATCTGCCGTTACAGTGATACCGGCCATACCACGTATGAAACGATGTCTTTTTCCTTCCCGGGCGCGGATGAAAAAATCTTGAATAAAGAACATAAAGATACCTACACGTTAAATTACGTTGGTGATACAGGGATAAAAGATTATCTGTTGAATGTTCAGTGTAAAAATGGCGCTGGTGTTCTTTCAGAAGTTGAAGAGATACAAGTTCACGTTGATTACACCAAAGCTGGGTTTATTCGTTCCCTTAACCCCAGCGGTTTCATTGGAACAAAGAATGTGACGTTGTCCGTGCAAACGTCCAAAAATGCTGTTTGTGAATACAAATTTTCCGATAAATCGTTCTCTAATAATAAATCGTTTTCCAACAAATCGTCTACGCCATCATACCTGCCTTTTGCGACAGGCGCTGGAACTACGGTTCACACCGCTCCGCTTCCCGTCTTAGAAGAGAAAGAACATGTGATTCCCGTCAAGTGCCAGGTTGGCGATCAGCCCGAGCCTCTTTCTGAACAAATAGTTTTTACTGTTGATCTTACCCCTCCAGTTATCACTGCTGTTGATGACGGCACTTTTACCTGCGGCAATAATAACCTTAAAATTATTGCCAATTCCCAAGAAAAAAGCATTGCTGGTTATTATTATGAATTATATGATATTGGCAGCACTCTCAGCAGCGCTGCGCCGGCGTTTACGATCTCGCCTTTTACAACATCACCCACAACATCGCCCTTTACATCATCATTATCAACCAGCTTAAACATCTCTGGCAAGAACTCTTCATCTCCTATTTTTGTTGGCGATGAAGCTGGGGAAATTCTTGTGCGTAATGGAACCATTGGCAAGAACTCTTCTTTTACTATTTTTGTTGGCGATTTAGATGCCGGCAGGACGTATAAAGTAAAAGTTTTGGCGCAAGATGAAGCAGGAAATGTCGGGGTGTTTAAAGACAGCGACGGGTTTACGATCATTTCTAAAAATGATTCCCGCTGCGCAGTTGATGAAGTTCCTGTTGTCACTTTTACTACTGATGCAGAAACCTGTACGGATGTTTCTCTTCAAATGAGCTGTGATAGCAGTGTTGGTTGCAATGAGTGGAAGTATGGAACTCATTCTTCGGCAGAATTGTGTTTGCCTGCTCAGGAGTATAACGGCCAAAAAATATCGTTTACCAATGATGGGGCAGTGTGTTATTATGTCGTTGATAATGCCGGGAAGAACTGGAGCGGTGTGAAAGAAACTCCGTTTAATGATGCTGATGGGGACCATATTTCCGATTCCTGTGATGAATGCCCCTCTACTGATGCAGGCAAAATTGCCAACGAGATCGGCTGTGCGGATGGCCAGGTTCCAGCGAATCAGAAATTCTTGGACAATGATGGCGATGGGCTTCCCAATGTATGGGAAGGCGATTTTAATGCTCTTAATTGCCAATTAGATTCTCAGAACAAAGACACTGATGGCAATGGAAAATCTGATGCGGAGGAAGACTATGATGGGGACGGATATACAAATCTGCGAGAATATAGTTCAGGTTTAAATCCTTGCTTGGCCGATGCACCAACCCTTGAAGTACCGCTTGTTACTGAAGAACAAGCCCTCACCTTAACGATGCTTCTCGCCTGGGTCTTTTTACTTCTGGGGCTTCTTCTGCTTCTGGGCGGAAGTGGATACTTAATTTATTATTACTTGTATTCGCCGCAGGCAAAGGTCCCTGCACGTCCCGTGGTTCGTGGTCTTCCTGGTGTTCAGGTTCCAGGCCAGCCATCGCTCGTCAAGAAAACATGGAGAGATCAATTCACCCAATTGCAAAAAATGCGTGAAGAGAAGCGGAAAGAGAAGAAGCGCCAGGAACTTTTTGCTGCATTTGGCAAACAATCAGCACAGATCCCCCATGTTGCGGAAATCTTGCAGAAAAAAGCGCCCCACTTGCCGCGGCTGGATGAATTAGCGCATCGTTATCAGCAGGACAAAGCGAAAATAAGTCCCGGCCTGCGCCCTGAAGAAAAAGATATTTTTTCCAAGCTGGAAAATATTGCCAGGCAGACGGAACAAAAGAAGATTGAAGAAGTGGTCAGCAAAGACGAAGCAAAAGATATTTTCACCAAATTGAAAGAAATAAGCAAGAAGCGGAAGGAAGGAGCCTCCTAGAGGGAGATGGGGATCATGAAATCCAGAATAAAACCAAAAACACCACCGGGAATAATCCCAGGGAAAAAAGGGCTGGGGATCGGCCAGGTGTTTATTTTTATTGTTGTTGCCCTGACGTTTGCTCTGATCATGATCTTTGGCTACAAAGCTATTATTCAATTTTTGCAACGAGCCGAGACCATCGAATTGGTCCAATTCAAAACAGATATTGAACGTTCCGTGGAGAGAATCTATACACAGTTTGGATCGGTGAACATCGAGAAATTCAAGACTCCTGCCCGCTACACACAAGTTTGCTTTGTGGACATGGATGCGCCGTATGATGCTGCTCTCTGCCAGGAAGATCCCATCGCCTGCAGCGTCTGGAAAGATTCCCAAGAATATGCCAGCGTCAGTAAGAATGTTTTCTTGCAGCCTTCCCATGAAGGGATACCAGAAATAAAAATCCATAAGATCAGTATCGCTTCTTCAGAAGGGAAAAATTACCTCTGCCTGCCGATTGTGAAAGGATCATTCTCATTGCAGTTAGAGGGAAAGGGCGACCATACGGAACTCTCGGCATATCTATCATAACCTATTTACCTTACCTTTTTGGTATCGTATTATAACTAAAAAAATGGGACAACAATGGGGCAAAAACGGAACAAAAGCAGGCCAAAAAAAGTGGCAAAAAAGAGGACAGACTGAAATTACATTTAACTGGCTTTATATCCTGATCGCCGGCGGGTTGATTTTACTGTTTTTCGTGGGGATTGTCGTGAAGCAGCAGGCCCGATCGGAGACGCAGCTTTCTTTTGATGTTGTTCGAATTTTAGAATCGATCATTAAAGGCGCGAGCATTTCTGAGAAGACCAAAAACTCGATTGATATCAGCGGACTGAAAGATTATACGCTCTATTTTTCTTGCGAGGAAGGTGTCAGTAAATACGGGCTTGAAGGGACTTCTGCGCAGGTAGAAGATGTGGTTCAACCGGTTTTTTCACCAACCAGAATTAAAGCGCCGCGCCTTAATCTGTGGAGCATACCGTATAAACTCCCATATAAAACAATCGATTTTTTGTTTGTTACATCCTCAACGACCAAATATTTTTTTGTCGGCCAGGATGAGAACTTTGTCAACGAATTCTTTTCCCAGACGGAAAAAGAACTGTCAGGCAAAAAAGAAGTTCTTTTTGAAATCAAGCGGGATTTTGTGACTTCTGTTGATGTTATTGATCCAGAGAAGTATTTCCATATCCGCATTGTGGACGTTGGCGGGAATACGATAAAAGCCGGGGATTCTGTTCCGCAAAAGTTACGGTCGTTGGAAGACGGGCAAGTAACGGCCGTTTCGTTTACCGCTGGAAATACTGCTGATTTTTTCCAGAAAGCGGGAGATACCTGGATGAAACGTAACAAACAACCCATTTATCTCATTTCCTTGGGCGGGGAACGCGATGCGGCAAAATATGCGGCCATCTTTGCAGAAAATGAAGAGTTATATACTTGTAATATGAAGAAAGCCTTCCGGCGATTGCAGTACGTAAGTGAGGTCTATCTTGAGAAACTGCAGGAAATGGAAGCCTATTATGATACTCCATTGCGCCAGGTAAATTATCCTGATTGTATAGGGAATATTAAATTGTTTCCAACTAACTTGGTAGAAAGGTTGGAACTGTTTCAGAACAAAATAGCCGCCTGTGCTGCGACTTATCCTGAAGCGACAGCTTCCTGCACTGAGTTACGGCCGCTGGCATTGACGATCCAGGAATTAAACCAGGAGTTGGCGCGCAATTGCGCGACTCTGTATTAATATTTTAAAATGATTTAAAAACGATAAATAAGAACTAATGAAAAATAAAAGAGAAACAAGAATAGCAGCTAAAAATGAATAGAAAAAAAAGAGCGCAGATTCACATGACGGAGACGATCGCCGTCCTTTTTATATTTTTTATCCTCGTGAGTTTAGGTATTGTTTTTTACTATAAATACTCCCAGGTCGCTTTTAAGGAAAAACAACAGGAAATTCTGGCGAATCGGGCGATAGAAACTGTGCTCTACACGCTCTTTCTTCCGGAATTGGAATGCAGCAAAGGTGAAGCAGAGTCGGAAGATAACTGCGTGGATTTGGTGAAATTGCACCATGCAAATAATACATTTTTGAAACATCTCGATGATTATTACTTTGATCTTTTTTCGTTTTCTACCATTATGATCCATCAAACCTATCCTGAAAATCAAACATGGACTATTTACGATAAGAAAAAAGTAAAAACGTTGGAAAATGGCACGGTCGTTCCTGACTGGACAACAAAACTGTCGACGTTTACCGTGATCACGTTACGGGATGATCTCGCCATTGAAGGAAGATCAGTGTATGATCTAGGGTATCTCAATGTGACGGTGTATTCATGAAACGCGCGCAGATGGAGATCATGGGATTAGTCGTGATTGTGATTTTACTTACTCTGGGGATGATCTTTATGGTCACCTTTGCCTTGCGCGCAGAACCAACAGGAAGGACGTTCACTCCCGAAAGGCTTGCCTACAGCACGATGGGGGCGCTGATGAAAATGACGGTTGATGAGCCAAACTGCGTGGAAGAGGTTGCCAGGGGAGCCTTTCCAGAAATTGAGAAAGATCTCCTTGAAGATTGCGCGATAAACAAAGATACGACGTCATTATATACCTGCCGGGGCAGGCACAGCTGTGATTTTCTGAGCGAGTTTCTCCCTGAAATGTTAGAAAGAACACTGGGAAACTGGAACCAGAAGTATGAATTCCATTCCGAGCTGGTTCCTCTTCTGGGAGAAAAACCGATTGAAATTATTCCCCCGATAAAAAAGAATGGCGGCTGTACGGGCAAGAGATCCAGTTCTGACCGTTTCCCTCTGCAAACAGACAGTGGCGTGGTGTATAGCTGGCTTTATGTTTGTTCCTGAATTTCCGCGTAACATTTATATATGGAATTTCTTTTTAAATAAGGTTATAAGATTATAAACAGCCTATTATAATAGTCTGGATAAAAACGAGGTGTAGAACATGAACAAAAAGAATAGTAAAGCTATCTCTAATCGATTTTTAGGTCTTTTTTTTAACCACAACAATAAAGGACAAGGTTTTTCTTTAAATGTTATTATTGTTGCTGTTTTGGCATTGATTATCTTAGTTGTTTTAGCATTGATTTTTACAGGAAAAATTGCTATCTTTCAAGAAGGTACAGGCGAAGCAAAAACAGAACTTTCAACAATAAAAGTTGCGTATGGGCCATGCCATCCAGGTGCAAGTGTTGAAAGTACCTTTCGTTCTGAGTACAGTGCAGCCTCTAAGTTAGAAAACATCCAGGAAGTAAATACGGCCAAAGCAGAAGCAAGGAATAAATTGCAGGATGAAATAGGAAGATGCAATAACTTTGTAGATAAAACTTCCTGTGAAGCTGATGGATTATGCGACTGGAGTTAAATGCACTCTGTGTTTAAAGGGATCCGGTGGTCTATAAAATCATGAAAAAAGCTGACGCTAACATGTGGTGGATCATTATCGGTGCAGTCCTCGCTTTAATTGTCTTGATCGTGCTGATGGTATTATTTACCGGCAAAACCGGGAAGTTTGGTGTGGGCGTTTCAGGATGCGAAAGCAAGGGCGGCGTTTGTGTTGGTGAAAAAAGTGCCTGTCCCGCAAGGACGTTTTCATCACCGGCATTCGATTGTGCAAAAGAGCAGACGTGTTGTTTTGGTTCACCAAAAGAATGCAACGACATTGACAAAGCCTGTGATGCTGGTGAGCAATGTTCAACTGACATATTTAATGGGAAAAGATACTGTTTCAGCTGAAAGATGAACAAGAGAACATGAACAGAAAAGCAGATGCGAACATGTGGTGGATTATTATTGGCATGGCGATGGCCTTGCTGGTCATGATTCTATTATTGATTATGTTCAGGGAACAGAAAGGAAAAGCGGAACTTGGCTTGTTTGATTGCGAAAGTAAAGGGGGCTCATGTGACCCGGAATGTCCTGATGGATACAGAAGATCACTGACGTTTCAATGTCCCGCGGAAGAAAACCAAGGCGCAGGAGCAGCTAAAGAAATCTGTTGTTTTGCCGAAGAATAAACTAAGAGTGACATTACAAAAAGAGAAACATCGGCAATGAAAAAGCAGGATGCTATGGACAAAATACTATGAACAAAAAAAAAGGTCTCGTCCAAGTCGAGCAGCTCGTGGTATTGCTCCTCCTCATTCTTGGCGCTCTCATTGTGGGGTATATCTTGTGGAGAGCAGGCACGGCCGGGGGACCGTAAAGGGGTAGGAGCCGATGAAAGAGATGAAAAGCATGGCGGTGAAGAAAGCTCTCAAAATAGGGGAAAATAAAAAAACATGGCAGAAAAAAGCTATTGTCGTGGAAGATCTAGGTAAAATAGTGTTAGCAGCTATTTTTCTGCTGGTTATTGCCGCGCTCATTTTTCTTTTTTTTCGCGAGAAGATGATCGAATTGGGAAAAAATATTTTAGGGTTGTAATATGGAAATCAAATTCTTGATCGAAATAGTTCTGGTTGGGCTGTTAATCGGCGTTTTGGTATTTTTTCTCTTTGGTCCTGAGACAGGGCTTACAGAAGAAATCAAAGAATCGTTTACGTCGGCATTAAAATCCCTTCTTCCTGAAAAAGGGGAAGAAGTTTCCGCTGGCGCAGCTTCCATTCCAGAAACACATCGGCTGGAGATTCTGAAATTGCAAGAGACGATCAAGACAATGCTGGCCAGCAACGGCCGCTGTTTTGCATCGTACGGGGGCTTTTCAGAGCTTGGTGAAGAGGGCGGCACATCATTAATTATGGAGTACGATGGCAATGCCGGCACAACGTCGTTTTCCGTGTATGGCAGCGCAGGGGGAAAACAGCTTGTTACCGATCCCAATCTTCATTTTTCTGTTGAGAACATGGCTCCCTGCGTCATTGCCGGAAGTTCAGAAGTTACGAGCAATTTTGAACAAAGTTTCCTTAATGAAAAAAGTTGGGAAGAAAAAATAAAAATAATTGAAGAAGAGCATTACAACCCAGTGAATTCGATTACCATCAGGCATGACGATGGAGGGTACGGAGGATTGTCTGAGAACAGGATTGATTTTGGTACCGGCTTTAAAGATTTTGAAGATGCCGGTTATCTTTATACCCCTGATAACAAGCACATCTGTTTTTTTCCTACGGTCGATGGTGGGAGTGATGCTGATGGGCTTGACGATGATTATTTAGGAGAAGATCCGCAAGGGGAAACATCCATTCCCCGACAAGTAGCGGAAGGAAAACTGCAACGGTGTTCCTAAGAGACAAACCATGTTCCTCCGAAAGAAAGATAAAAAAGGGATTGTCAGCCAACTCGTCTTACTGATAGGTGTGGTTATGAGCTTTTTAGCCGTCGGAGGGTTCTTATATGTTTTTTTTGCCGAGGCGGAAGATAAATCTGTGGAAAGTATCTGCCGCGCCAGTGTTATTGCGCGCACATCTACGGCTATAGATATAGGGGTTACGGATTTAAACTGGGGCCCGCTCCTCTGCCAGACGCAGGATGAGGAAATCGGTGGGAGCCGTGAAGAGATTAAAGGCCAGCTTGCACATTTGATGGCCAACTGCTGGGCAATGTTTAATGAAGGCCGGCACGATGATGTACTTCCTCCAGAAAGGGTTTCTACTTTATTTGGTCTTGGTCCAAACAAATGTTTCCTTTGCTATACTGTAACCTTACCGCGGGCGATCGAAGAAGGAGAGATTCCTGCCAAAGAAATGTTTGATTACATGGTTGAAAAGGATCATCATAAGATAAAAGGGATGAAATATCTCGATTATATCCAAGGTTATGGCGGACAGGGATACCTTGCCATCTTAGACACTCTTGAGCCAGGACATATTTATGCCGTAACTTATTTGTCCAGACAGAAAGAGGATTCGACATGGGTGACGGCAGGGAAGACGGCAGTGAGAGTGCTGCTCCCGCCTGTGGGAATTATATGGGGAGTAAATACGGCTTTCAGCAAAACCGATTTTTACAATGATAAAGAACGTCCCGTGAGCACCATCGGAATTGACAACTTAGCCTCTGCTGAAGCCGGCGGTTGTTTTACGCAAGGCCTCGAATCGTAAGGTTTATACATACAAGAAAGTTTATAGGTACAAGAAATAATAAGTCTGGATAACAAGAAAACGGAGAAAAAAAGATAGGTGTTATTACGATGAACAAAAAAGGGGTCAGTGGCAAGATGATTTCAATAATTATCTCCCTTATCCTCGGCGTTCTTCTTTTACTAGCATATGGCGGTCCCGCTCTTTCAAAAATTAAGTTAGGGATAGAAGGTATCGGTGCGGAAGCAAAAGCATACAGTGAAGATTGCGATTCTGACGGCGTTTTTAATAAATTGGATAAGTGCCCATGCATCTCAACCAAGGGGGAAGGACATACCTCCACGGCATTCTTAGGCTGTCCCAAAACACTTACCGATCCCAATGAAGCGGAAAATGACCGCAAGACGTGTTTGCAATATCCTTCCGAGAAAAATCCGGGAACGTTTGTTGAGAAATGCGATGCCAAGAAGAAGGAAGATTGCGATGTGAAATATAAAACAAAATGCCAGGAAGCAAAAGAAACCCTCGCGCCCGTGCAAGCTAAACCAGAGGGAATTGAAGTCGAAAGCGATCTCGCTGTTCTTGACGCCAATCTTCAAGCCGAAGGAGCATCAAAAGGGTTAGAAAAATATTTTTTTGATTTTAACGGCAAGGTATTTCAATGGATTGAAGTGGCTCCCACCATTAAAAATAAAGGGCCAAAGGCCATCTCACATTCATTTACCACAACAGTCTCTGTCTGCGATATCCTTCAAAAAAATTGTGTTAAAAAGAAGTTGTATGAAATCGACCCCTCCGACGTTTCCAGTTCAGATTTAGAGAACATATGGAAAGATCCTTCTGCTTTCATTGATCTTTCGAAGTTTAAAATTAATATTGAATACACAACGGGATTGGGCATCGATGAAGAAATAACGCCTAAAGTATATCTGCAGTTGGGCAGTGAAGCAGATCTTTGTGATAACCCTGGCCACAGCGAATGCTATCTTAAAATTCATGTTGATTCCACCGAGAAACTTGCAGAACCGCAGGAAGATAATAATGAGTATTTTATCCTGCTTGATGTGGTGAATCAAGGAACATTCGAATCATTCCAAAAATTTCAAATTGAAGCGGTCTATGATGACGGAACGGATGGGGGATCTATTGATTGGGAATGTGAAATTTTCGCGAAAAGTGGTAAAGGGAGTTTTGAAGAATGTGTGCAGGATCGTTCTAAAAAGTATAAATATTATGGAGTAAGTGGTAGTTTGCCACAGACCGTAGCTGCCGAAGGCCAATGTTGGATTTTTGTTGCACAACATGAAGGAACAGGAGGAGGGCGCAGTGATATTGGGGCTGGAGCGTTTAAGCAAGGAGAAGTCATTGATTATAGGACAGAAAAACAATTAACTCCTACATCTACATTTGCTGATTCAGATGCAGACGCGCTGGAAGTTTTTACTAACGAAGATTACAAATGGAAAGCAAAAACATCAGGCTCGTTAATTTGCAAAGAGAATTTCTGGCATCGCTGTGATGTTGCCAATGATCTTGCGCCGCTCGTTATTGACAATAAACGATATGTCTGTAAAAATAGGGAATGGTCCTAGAAATGATTTTCTGTATTGCATGTTTAATTCCCAGAGGCTCAGACAAAATGAAAATACATAATAAAAACAATGGAACATGAAACCAATAAAAAAAATCAAAAAAACAAAAAGAGCGTTCATTCTATCAGCTCAGGAATTGGTTGGTTTAGCCTTGGCTATTATCATTCTCGTTACCTTTATTTCCTGCTCTGTCAAGTATGTCGGTTTACTCTCAAAAGGCCAAGATAGTTTCGACAAGTTTGTCAGTGATATCCAGACGTTAGGGGAAACAGGAAGGGAAGGAGAGCCAAAAACATCTTTATTGATTCTTGATCCTGGCACACGAGTGTTAAATTTCTGGAGCTCGTATATAAATGAGGCAATTTTTTGTACTACTGATGATGTTGAAGAACATTGGCTCGGCCCGCAAGACAAATGCGGGGGTAATGATTGTATCTGCTTGGTTCAAGAATATACTCTTGAAGAAACAGATACAGAAGGAACATTCTGCGGTGAAGAGAGAGAGATCAAGACAGTCACTCCCACGAAAATGAGATGTATTGAAATTTCCCCCAACTATTATATTTATGGTATAGATTTTAATACGTGGTTAAACTATGAAACGAGAACAAAACGCTTTGAAGTACAGATGATCAAGAAAGGGAAGGTTATTTACGTCTGTCAAAATCCACCCTGCACCATTCCTGAGAAACCAATATTACATCCAGTTAAATCACCAAAACCACAACAATGAACCGAAAAGGATTTTTCATCAGCCCTGTTTTTGTCATCAAAGTACTGTTTGTTCTGTTGGTGGGGTTTCTGGCCATCAGTAAAGGGATGGCTTTTGCGAAGAAAGATACTATTTTCAAGCAAACATCCATTGATGACGTTTCGATGATGGTCAATACGTTGGCTGCCTTGCCTGGTGATGCGGTTGTCACGTATCCGCGTAATTTATCGGAATATTCTTTGGTTCTTGATTCAACAAGTGTTATTCTATTTAAGCCAGGAGAGCCGGAACAGGAATGGCTGCGCCGTTCCTTTTTTTTACCTGAGGGATATACGGGGGAAGGTGTCGCGGAGAAAGAATCAGCCGTGTGTTTAGAAAAGAAAAAAAAGAGAGTAATTTTACGAGGATGTGCAGAGAATGAATCGTAAGGGGCAAACGGCAACGTCAGAAATCATCATTTGGACCGTGGTTACAGGGATTTTTACCGTATTGCTGTTTATTCTGGGCTTTACAATTCAGGCGTTCATCAATACCGTCATTGAAGTTCCTCCCCGATTGGAAGCAGAACTCATCTCCTTGCGTTTTACCACCATCCCTGAATGTTTTGCTTTTCAAGATGAAACTACGGGAAAGGTCGTTCCCGGTGTTATTGACCTTGACAAGTTTACCAACGAGGGATTTAGCACGTGCTACAAGAGTGAGGCGCTTCAAGGGATACAATCGTTGAATTTCAGATTGAAACTGGAAAAAAGCGGCCAGGAAGCGATTACCGATAAGTATGCTTACAAAGATGATTTTGCCATTTTCAAAGAAGTGCTTGTTAAGAGAGAAGGTATGGTAGAAAAAGATCTTCTCGTGATCTATGTTCAAAAGGTGAGCAGATGAAAATAGGACAAAGCCTGAAACCGCTTCATTTCAATAAGAAGGCGCAGGCTGCCAGCATCAATGAACAGGATCTCTTTTTGATTCTTCTCTTATCGATTGTATTTATCTTCTTTGTTGGCATCCTCTTATTCATAGCGTCAAAAGGGTCTTTAAAAGGGGCCACTGAAAATTTTGAAAGTTTTAAGCAAATAGAATCAGCCTTGCTCAATCTTCGCATGGAGATGCAGGCAGGAGAGAACCTGGAAGGAGTCGACTTGAATGAGAAAATTAAGAACAGCAAAGTATTGGGAGGAAAGGTTATCACTTCTTGTCATGATTACATTGACAGCAATGACTGCCTCACTGATACAGTGAAAATCGCCGGTAACAGGTGTGTCTGGTTGGAAGAACAGAAAGGGTGTGTGGAAAAAGTATTGCGGTAGTCCAAAATGAAGAAGCAAAAGATGAATCGGCACGGGGGAATTTTGCATTGGGGTGTTCTCCTCATCATGGCAGGACTTATTGTCTTTTTAGGGTTAAGCATCAAAAGCAGCGTAACTCCGGGCGTGAAGGGGGAATGGGTGGTTACCTTTCTCAAGGAAGGTTATTTTGAAGCGCAGAAAGTATTGTTGAAAAACGACATCATAGCCAAAAATATTGGTCAGGAAATTGCCGTGGAATTGGCTGCGAATGGCGGTTTTCCTCCCGAAACATCATCAGGGTGCGGAAGGAGCAAGGGCCGAAATTTCTGGAACAAAGAAGAACAGTGGTGTTTGCCGGACGTAAAGAATGCAGTCATTACCCAAGCCCAGGAAAAACTTGCTTTACGCCTTGCAGGCAAGACGTTCACTGACATCGGCTACAGCAGCACCTTCTTTTTCGGCAAGGGAAGCGCAGAAACAATAAAAACGAACCACGGCACGTATACATTTGAAAATGGTTTTAGCGTTGACGTAGGTTATTCTTTTGCTGAGTATGATCAACTTACAGCCGAAGCCCAGCGCCTTATTAAAGCGTGCCGAAACAAAAGAAATCTTCAAGAATGCGTGGATGGCGCAAGAAACGCTGGTTGGAAATATGCATCCTGTGATGAGGAAGAATTCCCTTCGGAAGGACGGCAGATACCATTTTGCGTTGTGAGTTCTGCAACCCAACTGTCTTCTCCCGCATTATACCTATTTACTCTTGACTTCACTCCCACGGAACCGTTTCCCATCGAAGATATTGAAGCAAAAGGAGTTGTCAATACGAACCTCTTTGAGATCTCTTTTCCTGATGACCTGTCTGCTGAAAGCTACACTATTTATTTTACCAATGACTTGCGTTTGCTGGACTACACCGGTTCAGCGGAGGATATTATTATTTTCGAAGCGGCAGGCAGCTTTTTGGAGAAAGTTTCGTTCCTGCGGGATGAAATTCGTACGGCTGTGGAGCAATGTTCACAGAAAGAAAAGGGAAAAGCCTATCTTTGTGATGGTCGAATATTTTATCTTCTGGAAAGTGTTTATTTAGAAGAAGGGGGTGATTATGCTTTCTCCGCGACAGCAATAAAGAAGGGAAAGGAATCATCCATCGGCCAATTTGTCCTCAATTCGTAGTCTTTGTTCCGTTACCATCTTTTGTTATGTTTAATTACCTAAATCCTTATAAATATTCTTCCAATATCCTTTTCTTAAACAAATAAAAGGTGAGCCTCATGTTTAAAATTCCATTATCTGATTTAAAAGAAAAAATTATCTGCAGCGGGAAAGTGACAGCAGAGCAGCTTGAAAGGAGCATTAAGAATAAAATTAACGAACTTTCTGGGCTGATAAGCGAGGAAGGAGCATCCCACATCATTGCCAATGAGTTAGGCATCGAAGTATTTTCTCAACAACAAAAACTCAAGATCAAGGAATTATACAGCGGGATGAGAAATATTTCCACGGCAGGAAAAGTTGTCCGCAAATTTGACATACGCACCTTCCAAAAAGGAGAATCTCTGGGCAAAGTATGCTCATTCATTCTTGGCGATGAAACAGGAACAATTCGGGTGGTGCTGTGGAATGACCAGGTTGAACAACTTTCAACTGTGAATGAGAATGACATTGTTTTGATAAAAGAAGCGTATGTTCGTGAGAATCGAGACAATAAAGAAATCCATCTTGGCGATCGCGGCAGTCTTCAGGTTAATCCGCAAGGCGAGGTCATCGAGACGGTACGTAAAGAAATGAGTTACATTCGCAAGTCAATTCAGGAATTGCAAGGAGAAGAAAACGCCGAGATTATGGGAACAGTCGTGCAGGTTTTTGATCCGAGGTTCTTTTATCTTTGTTCAGAATGCCGTAAACGGGCACAGCAAAATGAAGGGGCGTTCACCTGCGCTGAGCACGGAACAATTAAACCAGAATTATCATACGTAGTCAACGTCGTTATTGATGATGGCACGGGGACGATCCGCAGCATCTTCTGGAAGAATCAAACGCATCACCTTTTGAGAAAAGATGAAGCTTCCATAGCGCAGTATAAAGATCACATGAATCTGTTTGAGGATGTGAAAACTGATCTGTTGGGAGAGCAATTTAAATTGAAAGGCCGTGTTCAAAAGAACGACATGTTCCAGCGTTTGGAATTAAATGTTCAAATAGTAGAGAATGCTAATCCTCAAGAGGAATTGGCACGATTGGAGAAAGTTCAGTGATCTTTTTCTGAAAACTACTTTATTGATTGAAAAACATCAAAACATTAATAATTCAATTCTTGTTCTTCTCTTTTCTATGCTCTTCAAAACTCACATCCTCCTAGGCATTCTTTTCTTTTTACTTTTAAGAAATTATTTTTCCGAAGGAAGCACTATTCTTTTTTTCCTTCTCATTCTGCTCGGCAGCATTCTCCCTGATATCGATGAAAAACATAGTAGAATCAACAAATGGTTTGGTATTGTTGGCTCAATTGTTGCCTTTTTTGCCAAGCACAGAGGATTTTTTCATTCGTTGTTGTTCCATGGTATCATCTTTTTTGCAATTAGTTATTTTTTCAACACGTATTATGCCTGGGCTTTGCTATTGGGATATACTGCACATATTGTCGGTGATGGGATTACTCCCATGGGAGTCCAACTCTTCTACCCATTCTCCCAATTTAAAATAAGAGGCCCCATTAAAACAGGCGGTTTTTGGGAAGGAATAATTATGATCGTGTTAATTATCGTCATTATCAAACAATTTTGGTGATTCCTCGATACTTCCGATGTTATGTTTCTATCACTTGACGCGGCGGAGTTTTGCTTTGTCCCTAATCATAAATATTCTTTCTATGGCCGATTTGAAGAACAAGAATAATCAGTTTATTTTTTTCCATATCAAAAATAACCTTATAATCCCCAACTCTGAATCGGTACCCTTGCATTCCAACCAGTTTCTTGATATCGCAGGATTCCGGTCTGATTCTTAATCTTTCAAGGGCAATAACAATTCTTTCTTTTATGTTGTGTTCGAGTTTCTCTAACTGCTTTAATGCAGATGGGGAATAAATCAACTCGTACATTTACAACCCCAGTTTCTTTTTGACCTGTTCATGCGTATAGAATTTTCCTGATTTGATAGCTGTTCTTGCTTGTTCAATTTCTTTTTTTGTTTCTTCGTTTACTTCCATCGTATCCTCTACCAAATCCCAAATAACTTCTTCGTAGCTTTCTTTGTCATATTGTTTCCTCTTTTTCAAGGTATCCATCAGTTGTTCACTTACTTGGATTGTTGTTACCATAGCAAGTATATAAGTTGCTATAACATATAAACGCTTTGGTTAAAGTGAATAAAAATAAGCTTAAATGTTCCATTCACAAATGACTTTTTTGTCCCACTGGTCAACTGGTCAGGTTCAGTCAAGATATTTAAATGAGTTCTGGTATAATGCTTACTGCAGCTTGAAACCAAGTTGCCCCTCGCCGCTTGTATAATTGCAAGCGGTTTGAAATAAAAACCGAAAGGAAAGAGGTGCATACAATGCAAACACAACAAAAAACACCACAACTAGCGCCACAAGCGCACAATGGAAATACCGGAAGCGGGAACTTGCCGGAAAAAAAGTTTCGTGCCGGCGCCATTTCTGCCACAGTTTGGCTGAATAAAGGCCAGGGTATCAATGGAGCAGCGGCAGAGTATCGAACCATCTCCATCGAACGAAGTTATACCGATAAAGATGGCAGATGGCAGTCCACGAATTCTTTACGGGTGAATGATCTGCCCAAGGCGAATGTGGTCCTGCAGAAGGCCTACGAATTCCTTGTTTTCAAAGAACAGGATTTATTCGCAAGTGCATAAATATTAAAATAAAAGAGGTATTATACAATGGAAGCAAAATTAGAATTGAAAATGGAAAAAAACAATACGAAAGCAAAACAGCCCAGTATCCAGGATTTACCTGGCGTAGGAGCTGCCACTGCAGAAAAATTGGAATTGGCAGGATATCGTGATTTGATGGCTATTGCCGTCGCGACGATCGGCGAACTCTGTGAAACGGCAGGCGTTTCGGAAGCGGTCGCTCGAAAAATGATCAATGCCGCCCGCGATGGTATGAAAATGGGCTTTGAAACGGGCACCGACGTCCTGAAGAGAAGAGAAATTGTCGCTAAAATTTCGACGGGATCCGCCACTTTTGATGCCTTGATGGGCGGTGGGTTTGAAACCGGTGCGATCACGGAATGTTTCGGCGAGTTTGGTTCTGGGAAAACACAAATAGGGCATATCCTTTGCGTGAATACTTTGAAGGAAGACCCTGATGCGGTTGCCGTGTACATTGACACAGAAAATACCTTCCGTCCGGAACGTATCCAGAGATTAGCGGAAGGGGCTGGACTCAATCCGGAAGATGCGCTGAACAGGATCATGGTCGCTCGTGCCTACAACTCTGATCATCAGATGCTGCTGGCAGAGAAAGTTGAAAGTTTAATCACGGAACAAGGGAAAAATGTTCGCCTTGTCGTTGTTGACTCATTGACCTCACATTTCCGGGCCGAGTTTATTGGACGAGGAACTTTATCAGAGAGACAACAGAAATTGAACCGGCACATGCATACACTCGCTAAAATTGGCAGCAGCCATAATATCTGTGTATATGTGACAAACCAAGTCATGGCTAAACCAGACCAGTTCTTTGGCGATCCCACGGTGGCAATTGGCGGGCATATTGTTGCGCATGCGTCAACATTCCGAATTTATTTGCGGAAAGGGAAGAAAGGCAGCAGAGTTGCCAAGTTGATTGACGCTCCCGCACTTCCAGATGGCGAATGCTGTTTTGAAGTATTGGATATTGGGTTGCAGGATGTAAATTAAGTTTGAATTTTTTTTATTTTATTTTTCTTTTTTTATTCTTTGAAATGTTTTCCATAACGCACACCAGTTTGTCGAGAATAGTTTGAACTTCGTTCCGGACAACCATAATAGAACAAAGGATCATTGGCCATCCGCTCCACACGGAGGACAGCAATCGGTTGACCATCACGGATGATCTCTGGTTTGTTATGAACACGAACTTCTAATGTCGCGGTGTTGCCTTGTTCTTCCTTGCCAGGGAAATAGCCAAATCCCGGGTCAAAAAAACCGGCATAGTGGGAAGTAATATGCCCTACTCGTGGGTCAAATTGCGCAAGTTCGCCGGCAAAGGCAGGAGGTAGCACAATTGCTTCATTTGTGGAGAGCAGATA
>JAGVYN010000043.1 GCA_018303265.1 Candidatus Woesearchaeota archaeon | reverse complement strand
GAGAAAGACCGGGTCGTGTTACTTTTAAGCTGGATTTTCAGTTTATTATCTTCCGTTGTTTCCAGCGTGAGCATGTCATCTCCTTTTGCCCGGCGCAGGATTTGTTTCAAATTGTTGAGATTGATAGCTACTTCTTCCGGTTCAGTCACGGAGTACTGGGTAAATGAACTGCTGAGTAGTTTAAACACAACCATAGCCACATTGGCCGGATCCATGGCCACTAATTCCAGCCCGCCGGGGCCGGCTTTAAATTTAGCTTCCGTGACAAGTTCAGAGATGATGGAAATACTATCTTTAAAATATCGAGGTTCTGCTAGCACTAATTTCATATCTTCAACACCCTCCACAATGTTTCAAGAACGGATTATTTATAAAATTTGTTGTAATGGAAGAAGAGTGTTCAACTTACTTTACAACAACTCTTTTTCCATTTTCCATTAAATGGATATTTGCAGGGAGAAGGCCACATTCTGCCGCAAGGGAAACAATATGTTGTGCTTTTTCATGCCCGGCATGGGAAGGAATGATATGTTTCGGGTTAATCATGTTTATTAAATCACGATGATCTTCTCGAGCGGCGTGTCCGGAAACGTGAATGTCACGGAAGATACGAACCCCTTTCTCCCGCAAACCAGCTTCCAACCTCTCCCTATTTTTTCTGTTGAGTTCTACCGGGATAACAGAACAGCTGAAAATGCACATATCTCCTTTCTCAAACTGGAAATCCAATTCTCCGCGTATCATCCGTGAAAGAATCGCCCGCGGCTCTCCCTGATGTCCGGTGCAGACAATCAAGTATTTTTCTTTACCTTCTTTCTGAATTCTACGCAGCGTACTATTTATCTTTTCTCGCTGTTTAATGATTTCCACATCCTGCGTGAAATTAATTAAATTGATCTGTTCACCAGCAGTGACATATTTCGATAATGATTTTCCGAGAAAAATAATGTTACGATTAAGTTTTTTCCCCATTTCAATGATGCTTTTTAATCTTGCGAGGTGGGAGGAGAACGTCGTCACAATCATTGCTTTCCCTTCCGCATTCACGCCGAGCATGACATCTTTTAACATTTGCTTGGCGACAGCTTCTGATGGCATTTTTTTATGCTCGTCTGCATAAAGGCATTCCACAATAAGTAAAGTAACTCCTTCTTTTCCAATTTCTTGCAGTCGTTCAAAATTGGGTTTTTTTCCAAGTGTTGGCTGCAGATCAAACTTGTAATCATTTGCGTAGACAACCTTTCCGTAAGGTGTATGCACAACAACAATGGAAGTGTGGGGAATAGAATGGGTCACATGGACGAGTTCGAGGGTTATTTTTTTTGACAACGTATATTTTGAATTGAGATTGAGAGAGATAAGGGGATTAGGGATTCTGATCTTTTCGTCCCGGAAAATACTTTTGAGCACTTCTATGGTATAAGGCGTGCAAATGACTGGGGCTTTTGGGAATAACTGCGCAGCAAAGGGAACGGCGCCAACATGGTCAAGATGGCCATGGGAAGGAACGATGGCAATAACCTTATCTTTCCAGTCGTTAATAAAATGATAATCAGGAACGGCATTAACTTCATCCAGCTCTTCATACGTCTTATGGCTGATATCTTCCCGATCTTCGGTATGCTGGATATAATTCTCCATATGGAGCCCCATATCCAGAATAACGACTTCATCATCGACTTTAATGGCCGTAGAATTCCTTCCTGTATCGGAGAACCCGCCAATGGTGCATACTTCAATAGGCATAGTGATGGAAAAGAGGAAGGGGTTTAAAAATGTTTGGAGGAACTGGTTTACAATTAATCTATATGATGACACATAACCTAATTGATAAAAATATGCGGACGGCAGGGTTCGAACCTGCGTAGGCACTAAGCCAATAGATGGCTCACGAAGTATTTCATCAGCTTCTTATGAAAGCCTTATTACTTCAAACGACTTGAGTCTGGACTCATTTAGCACCCAAATGCCAAAGGATCTATCCCGTTTGGCCACTCCGGCACGTCCGCATAGAATTAAAATATCAAGAATTCTTTTATAAAACTTACCGAAGACCTTGCAATTCCCGCTCGATGTCCCGCAACTGTCCTTCTAACTGTTCTAAATCACTTGGAGCCATTTCTTTTTCGACAGGTTCAACAGGAGGAGCAGTTTTAGGTACAATTTCAACTTTCTCTACTTTTGGTGGTTCTTCTTTAATATATTGTTCTCTTGAAATTGCCCTAAGCTTTCCCTGTGGCAAATATTTCCTTAATTTATTGTTGACCAGAAGCTGAAGCTCGCTCACTTCTTTTTTCAATTTTGTAAACAGGGCCACTTTTTCTTCCTGGATCTGGCGGAAGCTTTCATACCCCTGCATAAAAATAATTACTTCCCGCAAAGATTCAAGGACATCTTTGCGCAGATTTTTTGGATCCTGAATATTAACCATATATTCGGGATTTTTTTCTGCTTGGGCAACTTTTTCCTTCCTCGCTTTTTTAGCGGGATGGCTGCTTTTCCTTACTGCTTTTTTCTTTGACATTGTTTATTCGTAGTTTTCTGGCTGGGTTAAAGAATGATCCATGAAATCTATCTTTTTCTCCACTTCGGCAAGTGTATTTTGCCACATCTCCAGCTGATGGTCTTCTTCGTTCTTCAAGTCATTAATCTTAAGCAATGTTTCTTTTGCTTCATCTATTTTTCTCCTGATTACCTTGACTAAATTAAGAACTTCGTCATACTCATCGATCTTTACAAATACGGGCATTCGTTCCATGTTCATTCACCTTGCGCTTTGAATAACGTTTTATCAATCTGTAAGAGACGATCGTGCAATACTTTCACAGATCGCTGCATTTTTTCAAAATGTCCTTCTTCATTGAACTCAGATGTTTCTAAGCTTCTGTTCTTTTCGTTCAATATTGTAAACTCTTTTTTAAGATCCTCCAGTCTTCCCAAGACCTGCTGATATACTTCCACATTTATATATAAAGGCCCAAGAGTAGAGCGGGGCGGGAAAGAGAGAGGCTGTTTAACTTCTCTTTTGAAACTAGATGGAATGGCAGGCATGACTGGTTTTGGAGAAAGTTCTGGTACTGGAAGAGATTCTTTCATACCTGCAGCTTCTTTTATTCTCTCAGGCTCAATAACTCTCTCTGTAGAAAAAGAAGTAGGAAAGCGTAATGCTCGCTCATCAATCATCTTCCCTTCAGGAAAAGGCACTTTTGGAACTGCCTTTTTCTTTTTTCCAAATAACCATCCCATTTTGGTAAACTAAGGACAAGGATGTTTAAAAACTTTGTTTAGTATTCAATAATGGTAACTCCCCCAATATAGTATGTGCATAGCATCATAAGGTCGAAATCCATTCGATTACGACATAGAGAGCGACAGAGGGAAGGCTCAAGTCAGGATCGTTGTCCCGACTGAGCAGAAGGGAAGAATATCCCTTCTTGCTCCTACGGAGATGTCGCTCTTGTAGCTTGACTGCAAGGATTTCGAAGATGCTATGCACATATCGAATATAGAAATAAATATATGTGGTCTTTTTATTCTCTTCTCATTATGAATCATCGCAACAAGAGCACACTATTTATTTTTCTATCACTTTCCTTTCTTTTTTCAAGTGATGGTCTAGCCCAACTCCAGATCAATGAGATCATGTATGATCCAGGCCAATGTTCCGATTCGTACTGTGAATGGGTTGAATTATTCAATAACGGCAGCACGCCAATCAATATCAGCGAATGTTCTCTTAATGGAAAAGAACTTTCTGGTGTTATAGAACCGCAGGACTATCTGCTTGCGGTAAGAAATGAAAGAAACTTTTCGCAGTATTTTGGAAATATCAGCAGCGCCAACAAGATTATTGAACTTTCTTTCAGCCTTAAGAATACGGGTGATAATATTACCCTCACAGGAAATGGAAATTGCAGCGATACTGTTGATTACTCTTCTTTTACCGCTCTTGCTGCCGGAAATAATAAATCTCTTGAAAAAAGAGAAGATCATTCCTGGGGGGAAAGTCTGGTGCAAGGCGGAACGCCAGGGCAGCAAAATAGTATTTGGGACCTTTCTGTGGATTATAATTCCTTGGAAATAACGGAGATCCTTCCCAATCCTTTTGGCGAAGAAGATGCCCCAAAACCAAATGGGGAGTGGGTTGAATTGTACAATAATGGTGAAAAAAGTGTTGATCTGCAGGGATTAATGCTCAAAGATGAAACAGAGGGAAAATTGCCGATCGCAGACAATAAAGTGACGGGGGGAACAATCATTTGCGGCGGGTGTTATAAAGTGGTGTATCGCGATGGCGACAGTGATTTTGCCCTCAATCAAGATTACGAAGTGGTCCGTCTTTTTGCTGGCGATACCATTTTAGATAGCGTAAGTTACAGCGGAAGCACGGAAGGGATGTCCTGGAGCAAACTGCAAGGGGAATGGTATGGAACGGTTCCCACCCCCGGAGCGGAAAATAAATATGTTGCCGGCTGCGATTGGGATATTAATATCCAGATGGAGAATAAAATATTCACGGGCACTGATCTCAACTTTACAGTCGCAGCAGAACGCATATACGGGTTTCCCCAAAACATTACTGTCCGCGGCACAATCGAAGACGTATTTGGTGAAGTTGTCAAAGAATACACTCCTTGGACAAACGATGAAGTGCATACCAGCGCCAGCAAGCAATATTCTCCCAATTTGAAGGAAGATGTATATCAAATTTCATTTTGGTTTGAGAATCTCTCCTGCGCAGATAATATCATAGCCAATAATAAAGCTGCCGCTTTGGTTGCCATCAATCCTCAGTATAAGCAAACGAAATCCTCGCTTGCCATCGAAGAAATTTATCTTGGCAATGACGAAGAAGCAGAATGGGGCGATCAGTTTCGTGCCAAGGTGAATATTTACAAAGGGTATGAAACAAAATATTCCGTCCAGCTTTGGGCTGAGAGAGATGGAGAGAAAATAAGTAAGACGACAACAGTAAATATTGATGAGAAATATAAATACTATCCTCTTACCCTGCCCGTGCAGCTGGAACCGAATTGCAACCAGAAGATCGAAGATGGAACCGCACAGCTGGTTCTTGACGCCTTCGGTTTGCAGACAAAAAAAGAGTTCACCATTGCCGGCGAGGACAGCGAAGTGTGCAAGGATTATCTCACGTATGTAACGGAACTGGCCAAGGAAGAAGAAAAACAGAACCTCAATTCAGCGTATGAAATAATTGAATTTCCTTCTTCCATTGAGGCGGGAGGTATTTTTCATATAAAAGTCCAGCTACTCAATGACAAAAACCCGCATTCTTATGAAGTCTGGAGTTATCTTTATCGCGGGAATAAATGTTATTCCTGCCAGGACTCCGCACTTGAACGGGATGAACATAAACAAAAAGTAACACTCCGGGAGAATGAAGCAAAAATTCTTGAGTTTTTATTAAAAGCAGATGAAGACATGGAAGAGGGAGAATACAAATTGAAAGTAAGCGCACGAAAGGATGAACAAAAAACGACCAAAGACCTTATTGTGGAAATACCGCTTCTTCCTCGTAAGGATGATTCAGTTGTCCAGCTCCAAGACGATTCCGTAAGCTTATTGGGCCAGGAAGACGATGGTGATGGAGAAAATGGGCAATCTCTTTCTCCGATGAAGGAGGCCATTCTTCCAACAGTTCAAGGGATAACTGTATATCAATCAAGTTCTGAAAAAGCACGACAGCTCATCCCTTTTATTTTAGCGACCACTTTTGGACTCCTGTGCCTTGTTTTCATAGGGCAGGCATGGCAAAGTAGAAAGACTTAAAAATCAATTCACGTTCATGTTTTCCTATGGTACAGGAGCTTGTTTTTCGTGCAGTTATCGAAGTATTAGGTAAACCAAAAGAACACGTCGAATCTTCACTTCAAGGCTATGTTCAAAAGCTGAAAGAAGACAGCCGATATTCAATTATTGAAGAAGAATTTGCCGAAGTGAAGAAGCAAGAGGAGCAGGAACTCTGGATCACCTTTGCGGAATTGGAAATTAAGACGGAAAAAGCTGAACACATTCTGTCATTCTGTTATGATTATATGCCTTCGTTGATTGAAATAATTGAGCCGGAAGAGATCACGTTGCGGGATGTCGATCTTTCTTCATTCTTAAACGATCTGCAGGCTCGGCTGCATCATGTTGATATGGTGGCCAAACAGGTCAAATTTGAGAATGATATGCTGGGCAGGAATGTTGGTCATTTATTGAAGAACTACGTCGTTGTTCTTTTGCGCGGGGGAAACCTTACCGGGGAACAGTTAAGTAAGCTAACAGGCGTACCGCAAGATGAACTGGAAGACTTTCTTGACAGGCTTATCGATGAAGGGAGAATTGATTTAAAAGAAGGAATTTATTATATCAAAAATAGTACAAACATAAAAAAAGAACAAGTGCCGCAGACGTAACTATGGATACCCTTAAGAAAAAAGTGGAAGCAGTTTTGTTTACTGTAGGAAAAGAAATTACTGTAGAACGCGTTGCCAGCCTTTGTTCGTTGGACATGCTGAAAGTGCAGGAAATAATCCAGCAGCTCGCTCAAGAATATCGGGAACGAGATCATTCCTTGCAAATTGTGGAAAAAGAAAATGGCTGGAAATTGACGGTGCGCGATGAGTTTGTCCCTCTGGTAAGTTCTCTCGTCTCTTCAACTGAATTGGAACGGCCGTTGATGGAGACGCTGGCAGTCATTGCCTGGAAATACCCTGTTTTGCAGGCGGATGTTGTGAAGTTACGCAATGCCAGCGCCTACGACCATATGAAGCAATTGGAGGAAAGGGGGTTTATTGCCAAGGAACGTTCCGGGCGAACGTATAAACTAAAATTAACCAAGAAATTCTTTGAGTATTTTGATCTCCCCAGCGAGGAAGCAAAACAGGCCTTTCTCAAACAAATTCCTGCTGCCATGTTAGCGGAGGCGGAAGAAGTGGGGAAAGAAGCGGATGAAGTGGAACGGTTGCTGGATCTGGAGAAGAAGGAAGAAACGGCCCGGGAGGAGATCAAGCAGGCGATGGCGGAGCTGAAAAAATGATTATT
>JAGVYN010000042.1 GCA_018303265.1 Candidatus Woesearchaeota archaeon | reverse complement strand
TGGAATGTTGTCAGCGGATCAGCTTATCGGCTGGATGTTAGGATAGATTTTTTTTGCTCCTATTTTGTTTCCACAACTCAATTTTTAACAAGTTTTTAGGTTGTCTAGTACCAATTAAAGTAATCCATCTTGCAAATTGTTCGTGCCCATTAATGTCTATTCTGTTGATAATATTATATCCTTTCTTAAGGCGTTGATCATTCACTTTATAATCAAAATATCTTAGTACTTTAAATCCATGATTTTCTAAGATAAAGGAAATCTCCTGCATTAGATTTTTACTTTTAGAACACCCCGAAATAATGGGATAATTTCCCTTTCTTAGTTTAAATGAGAAATCAGTATCTGCAACTCCTGCAATGAAAGATAATAAAAGTTCTTGCTTTTGATAAAACCCTGTAGGGATACCAATCTCTGTCTTTGGACTTCTGGATAAACCTATATTGTTTAGTAAGAATAAAACTAAGTTTTTAGAATAGATATTAACACCATACGTTTTGCCCATAAGTTTATCTTTGATATTAATATCAAATAACTTCTTAAAAATGGGAACTATTATCTCTTTGTAAAACTGTATTTCATCTTTTGGATTACCACCACAATTAACAAGATACTCATTCTTATTTTCTCTGATGGCAATAGAACCATCTCCTACTAAAACTCCACAAAGATAAGCTAAATCTTCACTCATCTTCGGTATCTTTATTTTTTTTGGTATTTTCATATTTAGTAAAGAAATTCTTTATTTATATAGTCTACGTGAACTTGTCCGCTGGGGAGTGGCTCGTGAGAAAAGAAAATAGCGGGGGGAGGATTTGAACCTCCGATCTTTACCCTTCAGTTTTGCTGATATGGGTGTCCAAGGACATACTAAGAGTCTTATGAGCCTTCCGCATAAGATAAATTTTATTTATCCAATTCATCGGGTACTCCTAGCTTCCCTACCCCGCTATGTTGCTTGAAAACGACTATTCATTTAAAAACATTTTGCATTTTTCTTATCGACGATTCTCGCAAAAACATTTATATAGCAAAGCACTTTCTTTCAAAGCATGAAAAAAAGAGGAACAGAACCAAGTAAAACAAAATCTATAGTTCTTACTATTGTTGCCGTACTGGTCTTTGTTTTTATCATTCTTCCCTTGGCAATGAGCCTCTTTGACGGATCAAAAGTCGGAAATGTCGCTTCCATTCCCATCGAAGGCCCAATTACCGGCGATGGCGGGAACTATCTTGGCAGCCCGACTGCTTCATCAGTGGAGATTGTTGCTTTTATCAAAGAAGCAGGGACGGATCCGCAAATTAAAGTCATTCTGGTTGAAATCAATTCACCTGGTGGGTCAGCTGTCGCATCAGATGAAATAGCCTCTGCTCTTAAAAAAACAGAAAAACCGGTGGTTGCTTTAATCAGGGAAGTGGGCGCTTCCGGAGGATATTGGATTGCCTCCGCAGCAGACCAGATCATTGCCAATAAGATGTCCATTACCGGCAGTATCGGAGTCATTTCTTCATATCTGGAATTTAGCGGCTTAATGGAAGAATATGGTGTCGGGTATGAACGGCTGGTTGCGGGAAAATACAAAGACATGGGAGTTCCCTTCCGCGAATTGCAAGATGAGGAACGGGCGATTCTCCAAACAAAACTGAACAAGATCCATGGCTTCTTTATCGAGGAAATTGCTGCAAATAGAGACCTTCCTGTAGAAAAAGTAAAAGGCATCGCCACCGGCGAGTTCTATCTCGGCATAGAAGCTCTCAACCTTGGTCTAGTAGACCAGGTAGGGGATAAAGATACGGCGGAGCAGTTCATGAAAGACGCCTATGGGTTGAAAGAAATTGATTATGTCGTTTATGAAAGAGAACTTGGTTTTTTTGATGCGCTGGCAAGCGTCTTTGCAGAATTTTCATTTCGTATCGGGGAGGGACTTGGTTCCATCTTTGCAGAGCAGCAGAAAGTGATGCTTATTTAGAAAAGGTAATGATTGAGAAATGTCAAAATGAGGAGAGGAGTGTATTTACTTTTTTTGATGCTTTTACTAGGTAGTTTGTTACTCGTTAATTCTGTTTCTGCTGCCACTATTGATCCCGACGTTCTGGACCAATTAGAAGAAAACCAGGAAGTTTCCGTGATTGTCATTCTTAAAGATAAAGCAATAGAAGAATCTCCTGGACTGCAAGTAACTTCTTCTGAATCTTCCAAACAATTTTCAACAAGAAGAGAAATGGTTCGCAAGGTCCAGGATGACGTACTGAGCAAGTTACAATTGCGGGAGAGAAAAGAGAATAATGGGCTGGGTGTACAACAAGGTGCTGAACGGCAAAAAGAGAAGTACGAGTTTGAACTCAATCGCCGATATAGTATTGTCAATGGATTCAGCGGAAAAATAACGAAGGAAGGTCTGGACAGCCTACGCCAAAATGAGAACGTCGAGAAAATCATCTTTAATACAATTCTTCATCCCACGCTTGATACAAGTGCCCCACAAATAAACGCCAATGATGTGTGGAATCTTTCCGTCGGGGGGTATAACATTACCGGTGCAGGGGAAACAATTTGTATGATTGATACGGGCATTGACACGGATCATGATGCTTTCAAAGACAAAATTCTGAATCAGTACTGCTACTGCAGTCTTAGCGGAGGTTGTTGCACAGGAAGTACAAGTGAAGCGAGTACTGCTGAAGATGACCAGGGCCATGGAACGCATACAGCTGGTATTGCCGCAGGAAATTTAAGCACGTATACCGGAATTGCCAAAGATGCTAAAATTGTAGCGATCAAAGTATGTAACAACGCATCTTCAGCATCATGTGGAACAGACGATGTTATTTCGGCAATTGAATGGTGCACCAACAATGCCACAAAATACAACATCTCTGTTATCAGCATGAGTTTAGGTGGTGGCGGGCCGTACAACAGCTACTGCAACACTGATGATACTGCCATGACTGCCAGCATCGACGCTGCAGTACAGCAGAATATTAGTGTGGTTATCGCTTCTGGAAATAATGGGTTTACCAATGGCATCAGTTTTCCGGCATGTGTGCAAAATGCCACGCCCGTAGGAGCAGTGAATGATAACGATGAAATTAATTATAACCGCGGGACCATTTTAGAGATTCTTGCTCCTGGCGTGTCTATCACCGCCCCTTATAATACAGGTGGAACGGAAACTCTTTCTGGAACATCGATGTCTACCCCCCATGTTTCCGGTGCGATCGCCTTGCTGAAACAATACTGGAGATTAGCAAACCGTCCAACGCTTTCCCCGGATGAGATTGAACATCAATTAACAATTACCGGCAAGCAGATCGATGATTCTAGCGGCTCAGGAAGAAACTATTCTCGGCTTGATATTCTTGCGGCAATTGACCCTGTCGCTCCAATCGTCACCATTACAAATCCTGCTAATGATACTAATTTCAGTACGGGAACACAAGCATTTAATGCCACCGTTAAAGAACTGAATAGTGGAAGTATTTCCGTTTTGTTTAGTTTTGATAACGCGTCCGGAAATGGGTTTAATGTTACCCCCACAAATGTAAGCGGAAATTGGAACACAAACCTTAACCTCGCTCTTCTGACTAACGGACTGCATACCATGACCGTTCTCGCCAATGACAGCGCGGGAAATAGAAATACCAGCGAGATCATACAATTTCGCATTGATACCACTCCCCCGGCTGTTTCCATTAATTCACCCGTAGCGCAACGAAATTTTACCGTTGCTTCCAGCAATCAAACCTTTAATGTTACAGTAACAGATGCCACCCTTACCATCCAAACGGTGCTGTTTAGTTTCGACAATGCGTCTGGAAATGGATTTAATGTCACTGCCATAAATCAATCCGGCCAATGGACAGCGAGTTATAATGTTTCTACATTGGTAGAAGGGCCGCATGAAATTAAGATCTTTGCCAATGATACTCTTGGAAACACCAACTTCACGGAAACAATCACGTTTACGCTCGATAACACGCCGCCAGCAGTTACCTTTATTTCTCCCTCCAATGGCAGCAGCTTCACGTTTGCTTCCGAAAATCAAACATTTAATGCCACAGTTCGTGATACCAATCTTACCTTGCAGCGGGTGTTGTTCAGTTTTGACAATGCATCAGGAACTGGTTTTAATGTAACTGCAGTTAACCAATCTGGCCATTGGACAGCAAGTTATAACGTATCATCTCTTGCTGATGGAACACATACTGTTACTGGGTTTGCCAACGACACCGCAGGCAACATCAATATGACGGAAACCATTCAATTTACCGTTGATACCACCACGCCGATCGTAACATTAAACAGCCCTGGAAATGGGTTTAATTCCTCCAGCACTTCCGTAACGTTTAATTGCTCTGTTACGGATAATGCAGGAATTGCCAATGTGACATTATACGGCAATTGGAGTAATGGATGGCAGGCCAATGAAACAAAACCATTGAATGGAACAAGCAATTCAACAACGTTTACGAAACAAATAATCACTAATGCCGGATATCTATGGAATTGCCTTGCGTTTGATGCTGGTGGTGCAAACTCTTTTGCATCTGCTAATTTTACGTTTACTATTGATACGGTAGTACCAAACATTACTTCTGTAAGCGCAGGAAGTCCTTCCACAACATCGGCAACAATTACCTGGACAACTGGTGAAAAAGCAAATTCAACTGTTCAGTACGGGACGACAGAAGCCTTAGGAAGCATTTCTTCCAGCACAGCTTTCGTGACATCACATAGCAGAACGCTCAGCAGTTTAAACACAGGCACATTATATTATTATAATGTTACCTCTTGTGACTTTGCCGGAAATTGCAACACTTCAGGTGGATATAGCTTCACTACTGCCTCAAGCAGTGATGGTGGTGGCAGCGTTGGCGCTGCCGGCGGCGGGGGAGGAGGTGGAGGAGGTGGAGGAAGCACTGTAGCTGTTGCCGAAGCACCAGCAGGGGGAGGAGCAGGAGATGAACCAGAAGCAGTAAGTTCTGCTGAAACGCCAGCTGAGGAAGGAAAACAAGAAGCTGAAGAAAAAAGTGAGGACGCTGTAGTTATTGATGAAACAACGTTTTCAGGAAGCATCACTGTTTCTCCAGAAGAGGCGGCGGTGGTAAAGATTAGTAAAAGCAATATTCCTATTACAGAAATCAACATTAAATCCAACGTTGAAAAAACAGTATCTTTGGACATCAAAACTCTTTCTGAGAAACCTGCCGATGTCACAGAATTAGAAAATGTGTATAAATTTGTAGAGATAACGGCTGACTTGACAGAAGATGATATTGATTCAGTAACAGTTCAATTTACTGTTCTAAGATCCTGGCTTGAAGAACAAGGATTCTCAGAAAAAACCGTTGCCCTCCAAACGTATGAAGATGGATGGCAACAACTGCCTACAAAACTGATTTCCAAAGAAGAATTGCTGTATCAAGCAAAAGTAGACCACTTTTCTTTCTTTGCCATAACCGCACAGCAAGAAAAATCATTCCTGCGAAGTTTGATCGAATTCCTGCCCTTTGACATTGGAACAAGAGGAATAGTTATGGGAGTATTGTTTGTGGTGATCGTTATTCTGCTGGTAATTTATATCTTGCTCAGGAAGAAAGAAGGGCCTGATGAATTGTAATGAATTGTTAAGAGAAATTTTTCACCTTAGCAGGCACGTTTGGTTACGCTTCACCCAAATTTTCGCTTACGTCTTAAAATACTTCTCGTGAGGCTGACATAGGTCATTCATTTGGAAAAGTGCTTCCCCACGCATAACTCACCTGAACATCATTCATCGCTTTGTTTCTACGAACAGTCATTCTTTCAATATCATGAATGTCTCGTACTGTTTCTGTTCTACTCTGGGGAACAAAGTTAGAGTAAGAGGCCCAATCTGTATGATTTACAATGTTTTGATGATGTTCACGATGTAATTTTGTTCCTGGAAGAGTAGAAGTTACAAAAGTCATAGATTTATCGACATAGCCTTCTCTCACCAATTGCTGATGAAGCACAATATCTTCATCCATACTTTCTAGTGTTTGTCCAGGATATCCAATAATTTCACTTGTGCAAACATAAATTCCCGACTCCCTTAATACTTTGATATGTGAAAAATGAGTGGCAAATCTCCTTTTCATATCTTTTAATGCGCTCTCCGTGTGTGTGCCTGTTCGCGGGTTTAGAGGAACATATAAAGAATTTATTCTGCCTCCACCAATGGTTTGATATTCTATAAGCATATCGATAACTGCTGGAGTTAATCCTTCGAATTCAATTCCACCATTATCTTGCCAATATAAGCCATGCTTTTTCATTAACGCTAAATACGATTTTAGATTTGTTTGAGGTTTGAATAAAAAAGCATCATCTTGTACTACAATCTCTTCAATTCCTGCATCTGCAAATCTCTTCAGCTGTTCATTTATTTGCTCGAGTCTTGTTGTTGAAATCTGATTTTCTTTCTCCCCAGCTACACAAAACTCACAGCTACGATAGCATCCTTTAGAGAACATATAATCAACAGATTTTCGTCCTTGTGTGTTGTATGTATGGGTAGGCCTCAAAGGATATGAATTTTCAGCCATCAAATCCATATCTAACAATGGAAAATCTCCTATGTTTGATACTCCTCCAAATATCAGCCTCATGTTCGATCCATCTTCAACAAGATTAATCATTGCTTTCACTGCATCACCTATAATTACATAATCTGCTCCTCCTGCCAAAACGTCTTCAGGTTGTGCGGTTGCATGCTGTCCCCCCATTACTATTTTTGTGCGCGGATAATGTGTTCTTACCGCATTAGCTAGTGTCAATGCAGCAGGATAATTACAACTGGCAAAGATAGGGATACCCACAAAGTTAGGATCCATTTTCCCTATTTCTTCTAATGTTTCTTCAATGGCATTTCCAGTTCTCACCATATCTCTTACAATCTTATTCTCTCTAAAAGCAGAATATTTCTCAGCAAATTCATCTGGACTTAGATTGTTGAAATCATGCATTTTTTGAAGCTGAAAATCTTGATATGAAAGTTCGCTTGGAATATCTCTGCTTTCAGTACCATCTACTTCTCTTCTGAACATAATTTTTTTTTCTAAACCCCCACCTCTTACCGTCTCATCAAGAAGTCTTACTTCATGACCCCTTTCTTTGAGTGCAGACCCAATCCACCATAAACCTAGAGGATGACTAGTTCTAATTGTATCCCAAACTGCATCAGTCTCATATGCAGGCTTAATCAGCATTATTTTTTTAGTCATTTTACTACTTATTAGTTGATAATTGTAGAAACAGAATAATAAAATAAACTACTTAAAATTATGCAATTCCCGTTCGGTATCTCGTTGGATGTCCCGTTCTTTGAGAGCGTCTTTCTTATCGTGCAGTTGCTTACCCTTGGC
>JAGVYN010000041.1 GCA_018303265.1 Candidatus Woesearchaeota archaeon | reverse complement strand
TAGGCACTATGAGCTGCTTTTCGCACCATAGGAGTAGAAAAAGAGCAAGACTATAAGATTCTTACCCCACAGCAAGCTGTGGGGAATTATCTAGTTAAATTAGCTCCCAATAATTCTGAATTTTTGCCTTCGGCGTTGTAAAATGTTTTAAACTTAACTATTCAAATTTGACATCAAACTTATTTTCAACAACAATGTTTTTTTCCCTATATATTTTTGCGTTAATGGAATAGTTGCCCGCAAAAATCGCCGGATCATACACAAATTGCTGGGCAAAAATAAGACTTTTGCCTGGTTTGATGGAATACGGCCCATAAATATCACCATAGGAAGTCTTTTCTTTTCCATTGACTTTCTTATTGATATTTAATTCTAAAAAGTAGTTCGTAACCTGCTGTTGATCTTTTTCCAAGACAACTGCGCCGGTAAGTTTTCCTTGGTTATTTCCCGGCGAACGCTCTTGTAATTCTTCCGCAGGAGCAATAACAGCGTAGATATCCAATAAATTTTCTTGCGTATCAAGATCAACAGCCGTCCCGGAAATCACCTCTTTTTTGATTTCTATTTCCTGTTCAAGGACGGTTTCTCCAAACGATGTAAATTGAATTTTAATCTGGCGGGGAAGGACCAATCCCTCTTTAAGTTCTAATGTTCTTTCAACTTTCTCTCCCGGATTAACAACAATATCTTCTGCATCAAGAATTTCGGCAGTTAATAATCTCCCTACAATGCGGTTGGGAGAGTAGCTTATGGAAGCCAGTTTTGTGAGAAATGAACCCTCAAAGCCAAGGGTTTTTCTGGTAACAATAAAGAAAGGATCCTCAACTTCTTGAAACAGCTTTGGAAAGAGAAGCATTCGTTGCGTACCGGTATTTTCCAAAGTTACGGTAACGAGTGTTATTTTTGGATCTATTGTTTGCGTAAGCACTTTCTCTGTTTTCAAGAATTTCTTGGCATCCTCAGCCGAATAATACTCTTCTACTGGTGCAGGCGGCGGCGTAGGCTTCTTCGCTGCGCCAGCAGGTGCAGGAGCTGGGGGAGCAGGCGCTCCGGCGGCTGATGCTGCGGCTGCTTTTGCGCCGCCCGTGGCCTCTCCGCCACTACCTAAGAAAACTTCTGCTGGAGGACAGGTTGTTATCTTCGGTCCGTAATCAACCACTGATGTACCTCCAGAAACAGTGATCCGTGTCCCTACAGTTTGATTATAAGGCCAGTCTCCAGCAGTAGCACTTGAAACATTATCAGCGTATCCATCACTATTTAAATCAGCACCTTTACCACAATAATCGTTACCCCATTCATTACCAATTCCATATCCGCCAACAGAAGTATTAAATGAATTATTATACCCGGAAGTAGATTCATAATCAACATAAGTTCCCGTTCCAGAAAATTTGTTATAATAAAATGAATTGTTATCGGAATAAAGTGTTTGTGAAGCAGAAGTAGGTTTGAATAATATTGCAGTAGTCACATCAGTAAATGTGCTGTTTTTGATAGTATTATTATGAGACCCTCGTAATGAAATCCCATATTTTCCGGTAAAAGTTACATTAGTGATTTCAGCATGCGAACAGCTAGTGAGCCAAACACCATAGCCTATTATAGAACTAGTACTTGAATTGACAATTTTTAATCTGTTTGAATTAGAACAAAAAAGAGCCCAATTAGTTCCAGTTGCTGTAATAGTTAATCCATACAACTTAACATCATCAGAACCTCCAGCAGTACCTAATGCTATAACATACCCACTACCTGTTTGACTGAAGGTACAATCTTTAATGGTAAAATTATCTTTTCCATTCCCATCAAGACCATACCCAGTAGGATTTGAAATTATAGACTCAATACAAGTTATCATAATATGATTGGCTCCTATTTTAAGCTGATTATTATATGAGCCAGGACAAATTGTCGTATCAGCACTTAAAGTTGTAGAACGTCCTGATAACGCAGTACAATTCAAAACGACGCTAAGATTTATCTTAATATTACCAGTTTTTGTTAGATTAAAAGTGGTAGAGTTTGTGATATTAGCACTTTGATACACAAAAACGGAGGTTACATTGTGTGGAGTGAGGTACTCAGTTTCTGAGCTATTTTTCTTTAACTCGGTAAGAGTAAGTCTTGACATTCCATTACTACCAGAAGTTGTAGATTTGTCTAAAGTTCCCGAACTATTAAAGTATCCATACACATTTGCTCCAGGTAAAGGATTTTTTCCATTAAAAGTCGTGTTAACGTCAACATACCATTTCAGGAAAATAGAAGAATTCGCAGTCACATCAACTAAACTCATGTTAATACTGATGTTAACTAATGAATTATTCGTGTTTCCAGTACTGATCGCCAAGATACCGGTTCCATTACTAAGATTACTATCTGAAATGATATTATTATGAGAATTGTTAATTGTTATCCCGCGAGTCATGTTCGACATTTTGATGCCAGTTATATTAGAATCATTTGTGTTAAAAAGATACACTCCGGTGGTGTATTTTCCGCCGATCAGTAAATTTTTTAGAACTATGTTTTTTCGATTATTAATATAAACTCCAACATCACTAATCACATCACCAGTTGCAGTTAAATTATAGCCATTTCCATCGATGATAATATTATCCCTTCCAATTGTAAGAGAAGCATTATCACAGAGATAGCTGTTTCCAAATCTAAAATTGGAAGTAATCGTAGAACCGCAGGTAATTTGCGTTAAAGTTATGTTGAATTGCGCAAAAGTTTGATCAATGAGATTTACACTCGTTGTATTCTCAGTATAATTATCTTTACTGATAACGATTCTTCCCGGTGTCAAGTAAAAATCAGTTTCAGCGTTCCGATAATATTCAGTCATCTCCAAACGTCCTAAACCTAAAGAATCGGTATTATTTCTGAACTCAGCTCCATCAAGGGAGGTGTAGGCAGTGGCATTTGATAATAGAGAATTATTGAGGGTATCACTCACGTTAATGAACACATACCAACGTATGTAAACAGTTCCTCCAATATCGGTGTTAATCTTAGATTTATTAATAGTGCTATTCATCAGTGTAAGATTACTGCTAGAAGTGCTTTCAAGATTGATGTCAAAGGCATTATTATCAAATAGACAATTGGTCATTACATTATTGATGTAAGAAGCAGCATCTGAATCAATGAGAACCCCGCTGCTGTGGTTATAAATCCTTTCGTTGGTAAAATTATTAGCTGAGCCTGCTAAATTATATCCTACAGAGTTATTCAACAAAAAATTTCTATCAAAATTATTATGAATTTCACTCACATAAACTGCCCTCGGCCTGTTATGTGAAAAATTATTTTCTTTAATAGTATTACTGGAAGACCCTAGAATCATAGCGCCAGAAGAGTTGCTATTTGCATAGGTGATGGTATTATTAATAATATCATTTCCGTTACTGCTCCTCCTAATAAAAATACCGGTTCCGGTAAAATTTATTATGGTATTATTACTTATTAAACCATCAGTAGAAGCACTTGCACTCTCAGTAGAAACTCCGCCAAAACGGATACTCTCATTAAAACCAACAATTTTACAATTTGTAATATTAATACGATCATATTCTTTTGCATAAATACCAATCTCGGAATTACCGGAAGCTCCGATAATGGAGCGTCCGGTACAATTTAATATAACATCATTTGCACCAATAATTATCCCTCTACCAGGGCAGTTTTCTAAATTAGCTGTGAGTGTTGTAAAGTTAAATATAGGCATCCCACAATATTGCGCAGGGCAGTCAACTGACGCACCCGTCGGATAAGGGGTATCAAGGAAAGGGCTAAACTCATTGTTTAGAGATCCAGACATGTTCTTTGAAATATTAACACAATCTGCCGCACCCCACCAATTGTTTTCTAAGGTGAGGTTTTCTGCACGAGTTCTACGAAAATTAAAACTGTTATTGTAAAAATTATTATACGAAAAGTTGTATTGGTTTAAATGGACAGATGAACTTTCAATTTCCATCCCAAACGTATTATTTGTAAAGTTATTAAAATTAATCCAGACATTCCCATCACTCGTTTCATCATAAGCAATTCCTCTGCTATTATTACGAAACATATTGTATGATATGTTTAGATCTTTGTTGGTTGTTATAACATAAACCCCATAAGAATTATTGTAAATCGTATTATTGAAGATAGTAACATTATTACTTCCATAAACATTAATCCCAATATCAAAACCGCCAATATTACCAAAATTTTTAATGGTAATGTTACTAGACTCGTTATTATTAGGTTCAAGAATCCCATAATGACCATCCGTCCAAAATATAGTTTCTCCGGTCTTATTTCCAGTAAGATTAAAACCCATACCATCTATAATAACATGATTAGCATTTATTGTAAAGCAAGTGCCATTATTAGAAATGATGTTTGTGGTTAAGACAATATTGCCATTTACATCTCCACATTGAGAACCATTTGCATCTTGAATAGTTAATTCTTCCGTGATGAGTAGAACATCTTCATTTTCTGTACTATTATCTCTCACTAATTCTGGTTCATTGACAGGAATCGGAAATTCACTACTATTGTCAACTCTTGCATTAAGATCGGGAAGAATACCGATACTTGCTCCGGTAATCCCATCTAAACTCCAAAAAAGGAGGGTTACAGCTAGGATTAAGGCAAATATTATACCAAAAATTATTGCTTCCCTTCTTTTTTTAAAAGACACTTTGTATAAAATATAATTGGTTGTAACTTATAAATATTTGCACTCGGTGAAGTTTTATCACTTCGTTCCCAGCGGGATGCTCTTCAAAGTGGACGCTTAGAATGTGCCATCTTTTTTCTTATTTGATCTCTTTTTTTTTCTAAAGTATTAATAGAATAAATTAACAACTGAGGGTTATCTCTAATCAAACCATAACTTGATTGAATGGCCTGATTTTTCTCTTCTTGATTTAACTCCCTATAATCAAAAATCTCACGTAAAATCCATGCTAGTTTTTTTCGTTTTGTTTGTGGTTTTGTTCCCAGTAAAAGCCCGTCTCCATAACTGATATTTCTATCTGCAAACCATTGCATATTTGCTTCTAATGTATCTGAAGAAATGCCTAAAAGTTGGGCTTGTTGTAATAGTATATCTCTACCTGAATTGCGATCCTTATAATTTTCTCTTAATAAGCCAATATGATTCTGGTAGTTTCTTTCAATAGTGTCTGGATGCATGCCCAGCAGTTGAGCCTGTGAGGCAATCTTGCTATCACTTAAGCCAAGCCTTGATAACCTTTGATAGTTTCTTTCAATCTTGTCTGGATCTCTGTCCAGCAATTGAGCCTGTGAGGCAATCTTGCTATCGCTCAAGCCAAGCTTTGATAACCTTTGATAGTTTCTTTCAATAGTGTCTGGCTCCCTACCGAGCAGATGAGCCTGTGAGGCAATCTTGCTATCACTCAATCCTAACTTTGATAACCTTTGGTAATTTTTCTTAATAGTGTCTGGATGCATGCCCAGCAATTGAGCCTGCGAGACAATTTTGGTATCACTCAATCCTAACTTTGATAAATATTGATAGTTTCGGTCGATCGAGTCTGGATGCATGCCCAGCAATTGAGCTTGTGTAGCAATCTTGCTATCGGTTAATCCAATTTTTTTCAAAACGGCGTAAGCTGCTCTAATAGAATCATCATCCTTCACCCATTCTTTAACCCACTTTCTAGAAAAATCGCTAATCTGATGTTCTTTCAATAGTTCTTCCAAGACTGATGTCATTCTACACTAAAATACCAAGACTTCTCAAGCTTAACTATATGAGAACTTTCTGGACGCAGTTCATAATTTTCGTTATAAGATCATTTCGGGCATGCAGCTTCATCAACATCAGAGCAGTTTAACCCTTGAACTGCAAGTTGTCCATTTACATCAATTTGGAATATGACACAGCAGGCAGAAGTAGTGTCAGATATCTGGTTCCCACTAAGATAAAGTTGTTCCAAATTAGTTAAACTCGTTAATGAAGAAATATCCGAGATCTTATTAATACTAAGATAAAGTTGTCCCAAATTAGTTAAACCCGCTAACGAAGAAATATCTGATATCTTATTAACATTAAGACCCAATTGTCCCAAATTAGTTAAACCCGCTAACGAAGAGATGTCAGAAATTTGATTAAAATTGAGATAAAGTTGTTCCAAATTAGTTAAACTCGCTAACGAAGAGATGTCAGATACCTGATTCCCGTTAAGATAAAGGTAGTTCAAATTGGTTAAATCTGCTAACGAAGAGATGTCAGGAATTTGATTAAAATTGAGATAAAGGTCTTTCAAATTAGTTAAATCTGCTAACGAAGAGATGTCAGATACCTGATTCCCGTTAAGATAAAGGTATTCCAAATTAGTTAAATCTGCTAACGAAGAGATGTCAGATACCTGATTCCCGTTAAGATAAAGGTAGTTCAAATTGGTTAAATCTGCTAACGAAGAGATGTTAGATACCTGATTCTCATTAAGATAAAGTTGTTCCAAATTAGTTAAACCTGCTAACGAAGAGATGTTAGATATCTGATTAGTATCAAGATAAAGTTGTTCCAAATTAGTTAAATCTGCTAACGAAGAGATGTCCGATACCTGATTAGCATTAAGAATTAACCATGTCAAATTGGTTAAACCCGCTAACGAAGAGATGTCAGATACCTGATTCCCGTTAAGATAAAGGTATTCCAAATTAGTTAAACCCGCTAACGAAGAGATGTCAGATACCTGATTCCCATCAAGATAAAGGTATTTCAAATTAGTTAAACCCGCTAACGAAGAAATTTCAGATATCTGATTGGCATTAAAATTTAACCACATCAAATTGGTTAAACATTCAATCCCTTTTAATGTAGCAATACCAGCTCCATAAGCAGAAAGCGTGGTAATCTTCTCTGCCTCTGATAAATCAATAGTACATCCTTCATTTTTACCTAGTTCTGCGCAAACATTATTCTGTAAGTTCTTATCGTCAAAATCACATAATTTAACTTCTTCTTGTAATTCTACACAAGCACCATCAACACATCCATAATCTCCAAGCTCATTACTATCCTGAGAGTCTTCTCCTAAATCAGATGGATAGATAGATCCAGCGTCAGTAATATTTCCCTCCATGACTGTGTCTGGCTGGGAATCGTAGATAAGATCTGATAAAACTTCAGCAATGTTCACCGTGTCAATCAACGGGGTATCGTAACTAGACTCAGACGCAACATCAGAATAATTTTCTCCCATAACCGTGTCCAGCTGAGAATCGTAAATAATGTCTGCGAGAGTATCGTACGAACTACGAACTTCAGAATTATCCTTAATTTCTAAGGAAACATCACTTCCATATTGTTCAGTAATAACATCAATAGGATCAGATAAAACATCAGAGGTATTTCTTTCTGCAACTATGTCTTTTGATTGAGAATCG
>JAGVYN010000012.1 GCA_018303265.1 Candidatus Woesearchaeota archaeon | reverse complement strand
CATTTTCTTTTTGACCGGAACACTATAGCCGACCACATGAAGATTGGATTTTTTGAAATCAATAATTTTTTTTCCTTTTGAATCCTTAATATAGGCATCGTGGATATTCCACTCTCTTGGAATGGACCAGTCAAAAACCTTGGTTCCCGATGGCACTTCAAAAATTTTAATCGGAATATGTTCTTGAATAATATTCAGTGTCTGTCTCAAGCCATTTCCGGTAATGCTCCGGCAAATTGGAAATAATTTCTTGGACAAAGTAATCATCCCTTTTTTTATTGTCTCATTTTTCATCTCAATTTTATTTTTCTTTCCTAAAAACGCAAAGCATCGTTTTTGATTTACCTCTCAAAAAACTTGGCGCTTGTTTGTTCAAGCCGGCAAAAGGCAACAATCGACCACAGAGAAACTGCAACTCCAATGGCCATTTCCAAACAAAAGAAGATTTACCCACTGTCCACAAACCGATGGCTATTCTTTTTAAACCAAACATTTCCATCAACCGAGAGATGTTTGTCGGATTGTAAGGCCGAACATGGGTCGGGTCGTCATAGAAATGAAACTTGACTCGGTCAATATTAGGAGTGATAACAATCAACACACCTCCTTTTACCAAAACTCTTTTCACTTCATTCAAAATGTTTGACGGATTGTTAAGGTGTTCCAAAACCGAACCCATAAAAACAAAACTAAACTGATTGTCTCTATAAGGCAACTTGTCAGATTCAAAATCAATCCCGTCAGCGATATCAACGCCTTTAGCGTCTAAGTTATGATTATTGCAATAATCAACAAAACTGCCATCACCGCAACCTAAATCCAAAATTCTCCCACTGAGTGTCTGGCCAGTGAAAAGTTCCAAGAATCGGTTCACGGTCATAAAAACTCTTTGACTCAAAAATACCTTGTTGGTTTTTTCTTGGTCCGCAACCAGTTTAGAGTGATATGAATTTATTAAATTATTTCTCATTAGGTTTACCTTTAAGAAAATAGTAAGCGTTCCGTTTGAGCATTCTTGTCGCTTCACGAAACAAATCCGTCACATTAACCGCCAAAATTTCTCCCGTCCCCAAGCCAACCCTTTTGATTAACTTTTTTCGGTTGAGATGTTTCTCTAACTTTGAAGTGTCTTTGATTATCTCTTGATTTAGATTGCGAACCAGAAAAACACACTCGTCCCGATATTTTTCTTGTTTATTTTTAATCCAACCCCTGAAAGTTTTTAGGTGACGATAGGGCACCCCCTGAGTTTGTTCCACAAAATGAAGAAAGGTGCACGACTGAAACGAGGCGCCAAAAAAAACGATTTTTCCTTTGCCTTTCAATAATTTATCAAAGATTGAATCCTTACCGGAAGAATCTTTGCCTGTCTTCAAATAATTCGCCTTATTCTTGCCCCAAGCCGCCACCGAAAAAATCGGTTGAAAATTTCTTTTGACCCCGGGCTGATTCCTGAAGAATTCCGTCAACGCGCCTACCGTTGACCGGCTTTTATCAATATCATAAATTTCACCTTTGCAAAAACTATAGGTAAAAGTCGGCATAATTAGAGTTCCCTCTCTTCCAACAGCTCTTTTTAAAACTTCGACTAATGCGCCGAGCAACAATTCACGGCCAAGAGGAAACGCCAATTTTCCAAAAACGGAAACATCAGAATGGACAAAAATCGTGTCGCCATTTTTTATTCCGACTTTTCCCAAGGCGGCAATGATATCGCTGGAAAAAATCTCTTTGCCATTCGCTTTATATAGTGGTTGAAATGATGAAATCATAATCTTTAAAATTTTAATAGTGATTTCAAATGTAATTTGCCATCACTATTTGTTAAATCTTTGAATGCCTGCGGCGCTTCGGCAACAGAATATACCTTGGTTATCATTTTTTCAATGTCCGGTCGCCTTGATAGAATTTTCACTACTTCCAGAAAATCGGACAAAACGCTGTTTCTTGAGCCCCGATAGACACCTTCGCGTTTGACCAATTCCGATTGGAAAAAATTATTGAGTGGCTTTTTAGAATGAGCAATGGCCACCACCGTCCGATTGGGCTGGCGAAGAGCTTTGACACAATTGATAGCTGCCAACGAATTGCCTGAGGCCTCCACGCATAAATCCATTCCCTTACCAAAGGTAGCTTTTTTAACAAACTTTTCAAAATCATCGGTGTTGGGATTAAAAACGCCGTCTGCGCCAAGTTGTTTTGCTAACTTCAATCGTCGTCTATTGACATCAATAATATAAACTTTAGCTCCAAAAAATTTAACGACAGTCATCGCCGCCACACCAATCGGCCCAGCACCTATTATCAAAACATTGTCGCCAACACGCGGCCGAGCTTTCTTAACAGCGTGATAACTGACAGCGAACGGCTCTGCTAAAGTAAGCATCTTGGCGGAAAGATCGCCACCAGAAACTAGGTTTTCAATGGGCACCGCAATATAATCGCTAGCCGCGGCCTTCGGCGCAAGCCGGACAAAGCCGCTGACCAAAATTTTTACAATTAAAATAAGGCAGAACGGTTACTAAATTCCCCACCCTGAATCCTTGTTTGTTCTTTCCTATTTTCATTATTTCTGCCGATATTTCATGCCCGATAATTCTTGGAAACTCTACAACCATCGGCATTTCACCCAAGTAAATACTGACATCCGAACCACAGATACCAATATAATTTACCTTGAGTAAGGCCTCGCCTCGCCGCAATGACGGCAACTTCAAACCATCAACGATCTTGATTGTTCCTGGTTTTTGAATATAAATTGACCTCATTTTAATTTTCGCCTCAAAATCTTTCCCGAAGCGGTTTTAGGAATTTCTTTGATAAATTCAATCTCGCTAGGCGACTTAAATTCACCCAGCTCTCTCCGGCAATAATCAAAAAGTTCTTTTTGCGAAACCAATCGACCAAATTTCAAAACCACAAAGCTTTTTGCGACTTCGCCGAATAATTCGTCGGGTTTACCAACCGAGGCCGCCTCTGCCACCGCCGGATGTTTAACCAATACCTCATCAATTAAATTTGGAGAAATATTCACTCCGCCTTTTATGATCAAATCTTTCTTGCGGCCAACATAATAAAGAATACTGGAATTGTCTTTCCATGCTAAATCACCAGTACAAAAATAACCGTTTTTAAAACTGGACTCATAAAGTTTTTTGTCTTTGTGATAACCCAAAAAGAAACCGGGGGTCTTTACCGCAATTTCGCCGGTTTGACCAACTGGCGCTTCTCGCCCTTGGTCATCAAAAACTTTCAAGTCAACAATGTCCAATGGCCGACCAATACTGCCCGGCTTTTGCCCCTTTTCAAAAGGATAATCGGAAGCCAAGTGTCCGGCTTCGGACAAACCATACAAATTCGCTAACCGTAGACCAAATCTATTCTCAAATAATTTTTTGTTTTTCTCCGGCAAAGGAGCGGAACCGCAAGCAATGTAAGGTAAAATCAATCTTGAACGATGATAATTAGAATAAGTAATACTTAAAATCATCAAAATAATCGTTGGAACAGTTTGAACATAGTTCACTTTGTAATCTCTGATAATCCGCCAGAAATCCTTTCTAATCTTAATAAAATTCTCGGCAAAGACAAAACTACCGCCGACATACAAAACTGGTAGCACAGAATAATGCATTACTGAAGTGTGGGCCATTGGCAAAATCGCCAAATGCCGGCTATTTGAATTGTGTCCAAACCACCGGCAAGTTGCTGAAATGATATTAATGATACCACGGTGCGAGAAAATTATACCTTTCGGCTTGGCTGTTGTCCCAGAAGAGTAATACAAACAGACAGGTTTATCTTCATCCAAACTGATAGAGAGTTTTTTGTCGGAAAAATTTTTCAGAATCTTGAGAAATGCTCCTTTGCCTTGGAATTTAACGCTAAAAATTTTGTGTCGCTTGGCAATTTTAGTTGATGGAACTTCCAACAGCGATAGTTTAGGTTTCGAAAAATCTAAATTGGCGGCCAGTTCTTTATCTGCCACTGAAATTGGAATTGGATTGATAATCGCGCCCAAACGAATAGTGGCAAAATAAGCGACGAGAAATTCCAAAGAGTTTCTCAAACAAAGCGAAACTATATCACCTCGCCCAACCCCATGTTTCTTAAGAAATCTGGTGGTGGAATTTACCAGTTTGTTAAAATCTGCGTAAGAACAGCTCTTACCCGACAGAATGTCAGTAACAAAAATCTTTTCGGGTGTTTCAACTGCCCAGTAATTCAAAATCTGAGAAAAATTCTTAAAATCCAGTTTCATGATTTTTTCTTTAATTTGCGACAGATAATTTTAGCGAATTTTTCCACACTATCGGCCGTCAACGCTTCCGCCATAGTCAATTCTACCTCAAATTTTTTTTCCAAGTCAGAGACCAATTGTAGATAAGCGAAAGAATCTAAATCGGTAGCGAAGAATTTTTTTATTTCTTTTTTTATTTCTTTTTTACTTATCATAATTACTTTTTTATAACAACGAAAGCTAATGCCTTGTCTCGACAATGGGACAAACTTATCTTTACACCCAACTTCTTAAAATTTTTATGCCCACAAAATCTAACTTGCGGCGCCCCTCTGTCATTATTAAAAATTTCTATCGTATTATAATCAACAGGAGACAAACCTAAACCGCTTAACGCCTTTAAAACAGCTTCTTTGCCAGCAAACCTAACAGCCAGATGCTGAGCCGGAACGGCCTTCCAGAAACAATAGTCCAATTCGTTTTTGGTGTAAACCTTTTTCAAAAAAACCCCACTATTTTTTTGGTCAAGTTTCCTAAACCTGCCGATATCCTCAATATCAACCCCGACACTCTCATCAATTTTATTCGCAATCATAATATATCTTTAAGGTAAATTCTCCACTTCTGTCACGAAGGCCTTGAACATATTATCTCTAGTTTCTTGTTCACTGACCTTTGATTTCTTGGCGACAAAAACTTCCGGGGAGCCGTGTAAAGCAACATTATCAAAACACTTCAAATAATAAATCATTTTTTGTTGATTTACTTTCCAACCATTATTAATTTTATCAAGGGCGGACTTACATAATTCAACGCTATTTATCCTAAACAATTCCGGGCAATCTCGGTACCATGGATAACCGAAAGCTAAAGTTGGTTTTGAACGGAGAAGCGCTTCCCAACCAGCGGTACCCGTCGCCACAGCCACTGCCTGCGCTTTATCAATTAAGTTATAAGTGTTAGTAGTGATAGGAACTAATTTAACATTTTTTATTTTGGCAATTCGGCGATAATACCCCTTATAACGAGCGCAAGAATAACGAATACCACTTCTTAACCACCACTGAGAAGGATGTTCTTTTACATAAATAATCCAATCTTTAGGCAAAGACGCGGAAATAGTTTCAATCATTAAGATCTGATCAACAAACATATCCCCTTGCGGACTGGTAGTGCGCTCCGGCTGAAAACCAAGCGGCACATATACAAACTTTTTTGAAAAATCCGGTAAAATAGTCAGTTTTCCATATTCTCTTTCTAAATTTGGGCCAAACTGTCTTATTATAAAAGCTGGAACTTTCTTAAAAACCGAAAAATCTTTTATGCTATTTTTCAAAAGATTAATCCTAAATATAATGCGATTCAAAGTGGAATGCTTTTTTTTCCAATACTTCATATTCCGGCCTCGACCGTTCGTATTCCTTTTTTATGGCTTTATTTTTCACCCCGTTAAATAAATTTTGTTTGCGCAGATTCATAATTTTTTGGTTCCTTCAGGAGTCAAATCCAGGTAGTCCCCCAAAGCGCTCCATTCTTCCACGGTGGTAGCAGACAATTGAGAAGCTTCGGCAGTCGTAACAAAAGTTACTTTTAACAAACGCTCCAAATATTTATTGATTCTATCTAACATCTCTTCTCCATTTCTTCAAGAATATTGTAAATCCTAAAACTTTAGCAGTATATTAATGATAAGGAAAATAAAATACTTATGATGAAATGGTGTATCTATGGTTCTTTATATGCACTTGCATCAAGAGGAATTTATCCAAAAGATAAAAGGGCAGCATTGCAAACATTTTATGATGTATTTGAACCACCAATTAATCCTAAAATTTTTTTACATATAAAAGTGGAAAGAACTGAAAATATTACATTAGAAGATGTTGAAGTTGCTTATGAGTTTTTGACATATCTTGATAAAAAGATATTTTTAGATTATATAAATTATGAAGAATAGATAAATGAAAGAATTAGTGTTGATTGCTCCAACTCAAATTAAAAGAAATTTGAGTGTGGGAAATGTATATGACCTTACACTTGTAGATTTTTATTCAAAAGCAAGAAAATTTGCAGGAATTAATGTTCATACACCATTTTTGTGGAATATTAATGGAGAACCACTTGTTAAACAAATGAGAGAGTATGGTTTTGAATTAAATCCTGAAAATGTTGCACAATATACTTCAGAAAAGATAAAAAGAGCAGAAGAAGTGATGAAACAACATTATCTTGATTTTGATTGTAGTTTAAGAGATGACCAAATTCAAGAACAATTAGAAAAGTTGGCGAGAACATCATATCAAGAAACATTTAATATTGGTAATACAAATATTAATGAATGTATTACTTGTGGCAATATATTTGGTTCTGACCCATCTATTTCATCTTGTAGAAGTTGTGGTAGAGATACCACCTATCATCAAAGAGAAACTATGTTTAAAAATATTAATAGGGAAGATATTGAAAGAAAAATTGCAGGAATTGAATTTTTCCCATCTGGTGCAAAGAAAAGACTTGAAGATTTTATTGATAATCTTCCTAGTGAATATGATTTAATATTAGAAAAGAATAGAGAATTTACAACGAGCATTTATGGTTTTAAATTAGACCCAAGATTTGTTACAATGATGTTTCCCGCATTGATTAATAAGGATAGAGAATATGATATTAGAACTTCAATAAGTGGAGATGTTGTTAAAAAATTCAACTACTACACATTGTGTTACTTAAATCAAGAAGACGTACCAACAAGAATTGTAACTCATAGTATTTTAGTTGGTTCTGATAAAAAGAAATTAAGATGGCAAAATGATGATGGAAATCAATCTGAAATGTTTAATGGAGTTCATAATAAAGTATTAAGAGCATACTTCCTTAAACATAATATTCAAGGAGATTTGATTATTGACCCCTCTCAACTATTTCAACAAACAAAAGGTCTTACAAGATTATATGTTCAAATGGGAAGAACTCTTGAAGAAAGAAATGTTGATTTAAGTAAAACAGGAATTAGAGATGAACTTAACCAAGAATTGGTAAGATTTAATCAATCTGTGGTCAAGTTCAATCTTCCAAATGCTTTTAGTTGTATGAATAAATATGCAACTAAAAGTTGGAAGATGGTTAAAGATGATAAATTATCAATTGATGAATATAATACATTGAAATTATTAAGAAATATGTATTTTGGTGAATAAGTTTTTAGAAAAAGAAGCTCTATTGGAGCTTCTTTTGTTTTGTTCTCTCCCAACTGGTTGAGACATCTATGTAGTGTCTTACTATCTCTGCACTAACACTACCAATGCTATGGAAAAATCTTTTTATCTCAGAGCTCACACTCTCCATTTTACCCCTAATATGCGTTTTCTAGCGAAAAAGGTATATGAGCTCATACTCGCATCAAATTCACTATGCAACCCTACGAGAAACGGAGTTGAAGAAAAAGTGTTAGCTTTTTCTTAATGAGCCTTAAAATGCTATGCCTGTATCCCACAGTTAAAACAGTCAGCTAAAACTGGAATTTTAGGAAGGATTTTAGAATAAATAGGCCACTTTTTTATTCAAGAACTACTCAACAATTTGATATTTTTCGGGCAAGGTGACTTCTTTTGTGAGAACATTACCCACAGAAAATTTGCTAAATCTATTCGTTTCCAAGATAATTTCCTGATCATCAGAAGTTTCATAGATAATCTGTTTCAGAGGCAAGCCAAAATGATTGTCGAGAGATAATCTTTCTTTCTGTCCTTTTGCGTTGGTATACTCAATGATGGTGGTTTTTCTATTGTCAATAACTTCTTCGCCAACTTTCGCAGCATTAAGACCGACACCCTTAAGGAGTTCCGCCGGAGTCACATCAATTTTCTCAGAAAGATAGTCCACAGCATACGCTTTGTCAAAAATCTTTTCACAGAGAATTCCTATTTTCGTGCAAATACCGATGGCTGTCTTTTTCGTATTATCCAAGTAAATCTCATTATAAAAAATATCTCCCCGTAATTTTTTAGGATTCAGATATACTTTTTTTGTTTTTTCCTCTTTAACAAAAACAGTATACGATGTTTCAGTATAAATTCCATAATTATCTCGAACAAGAGAGGAAAAAAAGTAGTTATAATTTGCAGCATTTCGCCCTTTCGCAATAAGTTCCTCTATTTCAGGATCCAGCTGCTGTTCTGGCAGAGTCTCTTGAAGCGGGATTTCAGTGGTTTCCGACGCATTGCTCTCGGCAATACTCTCCGCAATTTCTGACGATGGAAGAACAGTCTCTTGAGGTTTAGTTTCTATTTTTTCTTCTGATGGAAAAGAACAGGACACAATGAAAAGCACCATGAAAAGAAAAAAGAGTCTTGTTGCAAGTTTCATGTTCTTTGTGGAAATCAAAATTATATTTAAAAGTATTGGTGTTAAAATTGAAATGTGTTAAAATTGAAAAAAAATGGGAATTAAAAGTACCAGCACGACGAATCAGTTCAACTCAATAATCATTCCATCCCAGCCGGGATTTACAAGTTTTGTTTCGCCGATGGCATCAACACTTCCTACTGTTTCATGCAAATGGCCGGAAATCGCTAATTTAGGCTTAACCCTTTCGATAAATTTTCGGAAATCTTTATTTCCTACATGCCGCTCTCCCAGCAGATCAAGTTTGGTGCCGAATGGAGGCTGATGGGTTACCAGCACGATCTTTTTTTCTTTGTATTTGCCGTACCACTCCCGCGCTATCTTACGGAAGGCAGGATCTTCAAAAGAAAACCCGCCGCCGCCATATCCCAGAAAAATATAATCACCAACTTTAATTGCCTTGGTATGAAAATTGATGCATCCGGGAAAATCGGCAACGGCATCATCAAGCATCGTTCCCGCTTCTTCATGATTCCCAGGTATAACATAAAATCGTTTTCCCGTGGCAGCAAATTTGGTGAGGACGTTTCGCAATCCTCTTCCCAATGTAGAAATATCGCCGCAGCATACAATAAAATCAACATCTTCTTTTGTTGCTCTCGTGACTAACTCTTGCAGAGTACTTTTATCTTCGTGCAAGTCTGTAAATGTTAAAAATCTCATGGAAATAGAACAAAAAAGCTTAAAGTGCTGCTTCCTCAACGTCAGTTTCTTCAACGCTTGCTTCTTCAACCAAGGGCACTGCTTCTGCACGAGGCTCTTCTTGAGGAGCCGTTTCAAGAACATCTTCTTTAGACGTTCCCGTACCCTGCTGTAGCACAGCAACACGAATGGCCAATTCTTTAAGAGGATATATCTTATTAAGTTTCTTTCTAAGAATAGCTTGTACTTTGTTGGTAACAACATTGCTTAAAAATGTAGTGAAATCTTCCGTATTTATCTCTGCTCTAAGTAAGTCTTGCAATGTTTTACGCAAGCGGGCTTCTGTGGAACGCTTGCTTATGTTTAAGGTGATAAGAAGGGTTTTTACGATAACGTTTTTTTTGTCTTTTGTTGTAAATGTAAAATAATCATCTAAGCGCGCCGTATTTTTTCGAACCAGTCTTTTGACGGATGCAGGAGTCAGCTGGTAACTTATCACTTCAGTTCGCAAAGCAGAACCCTCCGCTTTTGCAATTTTAAAACCAATATACGCGTTCTGGTCTTTAACATTGCCAGTGATATCTTTCAAACTAATCTTCAGCAATCTTCCCAGAGCATTTTCTGCTGCCGGAAGATATGTTTCACCAATTTCTTTGTTCCCAAAAACCTGTGGAGCAAAAATCTTAAACCATACTTTCTTCCTGGTTTTGATCCTGCTTACTTTTTTCGTAGTTGATTTAGACATTTTGATGTAGGAATTACCGTATTTATTCTTTATTTTGTGCTTAAGACAAGAGTTTATTTAAAAAGTTGTTGGTTTTTCATACGTAGCACATACTTTTTTTGTAGATTTAATTTTTCCAAGCCATCACCAGAAAAATCATAATTTTCATAAAAATATATTAAACACATATAAAAACACATACAAAAATAACGCTCTTTTTTTAAAAGAGATTAAAATATGGCACCTTTTTCTATTTTAGGGTAATTTTTTAATATAAAAGAAAGGTTTAAATAATTCTCCTCATCGGCAAAATAAGAAAAGATGGGTGAACAAATTCGAGGGAGGATTCTGAACCGTTCTGAACTACTTGCGTTTGCCTCCGAAATAAACCAGCGATATATTCAATCTGTTGTCGATAGATTTCAAAAAATTTATCCAATAGAACATGAAGATCCAAAAATTTTAGACGCAGGTATAGAAATAGAAACGACATTAGTTGATGCTCATAATAACCCCGCTCCGATATTTGAAGAATTAGAAAAAGTGCTAGGGAAAGGAGTAATCACCGGGGAGAAAGTAAATTTCCAGGCCGAGGTCAAAACAAATCCAAAAAAATTATTTGGACTACACGATTCTTTGGACGAAGTTATCTGTGGAATTAAAGATATCTTGAATCCTTTGCACTACGCCGCGCAGGAATTTGGCGCCACTGCTCTTCTTATGGGAGGTTATCCTCTTTACAATGAAGAAGCAACAAAATTCTTATTTAAGAGTCCTCGATTTGATGCCTTCGGCGAGATGCTTTCTCCTTTAGCGCAAGACGCAATAATCCCTTTTGTTGATGGAAGCGCGCAAACCTATCGTAACAATATCTGGGCTGGTTTTGCTACCAATACCCAAACGACAATCAAAGTTCCCCATTCCGCAACGCAGCTTTATTATAATGCAGCGTACGTACTTGGACCATTGCTGTTTGCTGTAAGCGCCTCCTCGCCATTAGTCGAAGGAAAGCTAACCATGTACGATAGCGCGAGAATACATCTAAATCCTCCTGCCACGTATGGATTTACCCAAGAGGATTTTGAACGAGGACGACCCAACCGTTGGCGAGCATTGGAACCCATGATTGAAAACACCGAAAACCCGCAATGGTTTAACCAAGAGATGTATGAAGCTTTGATAAAAATTCGTGTTCCTTCTCCCATTGCTCAATATTTTGGTACCATCGCCGCCGACGGGCACATTGTTATCACTGAGGAAGATGTCGCTGGTCAAGAAAAAGATTTTCCTGAAGTAAATAGTTGGCCGTTCGTCAAGTTGAAATATAAAGATGTCATGGATGCAAAAGGAATAGGCATTGAATTGCGAATGAATGAAATGCCGCGCAATGCGGAAGAAATGGCCGCTTTTAATTTGACACAGATGGCAATGCTCCAGGGAATAGTTGAAGAAATGCAAAAAGATTCACTTCAACCATTAGCATCGCAATATGTTGAGAGAAACATGACTGAAAGTTCTCTTCATAATTCTCATTCTTATAAAAAATGCATTTGGCCATATCGTAATGGAACTCCTGTCGCCATTAAATCGTTTCCCGACTTGTTTGAATACTTAGGAAAACTTTCCGTGGATGTTCTTAAAAGATACGGGCATACCGAAACAGATATAAAGGAAATTATCAATCCCGTTCTAACTAAAGCTGGCGTGTTGTACCAGGGAAAAGGTTATTTTAAGAATATTCAACCTGAGCCGACGCCTGCCCAACTCATGAGAAAGATTGCGTACACGGAACAGCCGAACATGGAAAAAGGAGAAAAAATCTTACCGGCAACATTGCATGCTGTGTTAGAGCCATTTACTTATAAACCTTAAACCGGCGCAACAGAAAATAGTCAAGAGATATTCCAAGGCGAAAAGTGCGCAAAATTGAAGGTACTACAAATGTGTCGAATGCTTATTGCTCTAGGGGATATTGATCCCAATACTCTTCTTGACAGCATGATACTCATGGCGCAAGACCAAACAACCCACCATGAACTTAATCAGAAGAAAGGGCTCGGCAGCTGGAAACATTCGGATGGGTGGGGAGTTGCCTATTTGCAAAAAAGTTCATGGAAAATTGTCAAATCAACGAAAGCAATCTATGATGATCGAAAAATAAATTCTCTGCGCAAGGTGACTTCTTCCGTCATACTCATCCATGCCAGAGGGATGGACAGCGGTGGTGTTTCCCTGCGCAATACCCACCCTTTTCATGAAGGAAGATTTGTCTTTTCCCACAATGGGCTTATCAGCGAAAAAATTAACTATGACCGAAAATATAAGCCAAAAGGAGAGACCGATTCAGAACGGCTGTTCTATAACATTCTTACTCACCTGGATACAAAAAATCCCGCAAAAAGCGTGAGAAATACTCTTCTGCAATTTACCAAACTCACCGGAACAAATATCATTCTCGCCTCGCCTCAACAAACGATCGTCGCCGTGCGAGAGAACAACTACCCCCTCTATTTCACGATGCACATCGGCAAAAGCAAAGACGCCATCATCATCAGTTCAGAAAAAATTCCGGCGATGAAAAAAATGAGATGGAAACCGCTCTCGCAAGGGGAAGTTGCGGTAATAAACAACAAAGAGCGGAGTGTTTCAATTATGAAACCACAACAACTTGTTCCAGTTGAAACAAAGATACATGCGTGATTACATGATCCCTTACTTGCAAACAACATCATTCACGACCGCAGCTTCGTCATTGCTCGCTATTCTTCATCATTCCAAACCAGAAATCAATTTAACGAGAGAGAACGAATTTGACATTTGGAAAAAGACGGCCACACTTCCAACCAGAGGATCTTCCATTTACGCTCTTGCTCTCTATGCGCAACGCTGCGGTCTCAAACCGCAGGTTATCGTCGAGAAAAAAGAGTACGATTTTCCGGATTACCGATTTTACCGCTATACCAAGGAAGACATCGATAATGCTGGTTTCTCTTCCGATATGTATTTAGCGGAAGCGCAGGAAAAAAATATAGATATTCAGGAAAAAGACGTTTCCTTCCGCGACATACATAATGAACTTAAAAAAAACATTCTTCTCCTGCGGTTAAACGCCAAACCCCTCCGCAACGAGAAACGGAACACCTCAAATTACCTGGTAGTGTATGAATATTCCGAAAGGCAAGGGCACTTTCAGCTCATCGATCCCCTTCAAGGAAACATTTCCGTTGCCGAACCGGTATTAAAAGAAGCGTTCGAATCATTGGAAACCAAAAAGTATCGAAATCATAAGATGATTCTTTTTCCCAAAAATAACTTGTAAATGGCCACATTTTTAGTTTATTTTTTTATTAAAAGCTAATTTTTTACTTATTTTTGAAATTTACTGTGAAAAAATCTCAGAAAAAGCTATGCTATGTGCTATTTTTAGGTTATTTTAAACCATTAGAGTATATTTTCCTGATAAAAAGCGATAAAAAAGAAAACATTTATATATCTTGCTTGAATCCCACCTAGTATCCAAATGTGGAGAATTATTATTTTATCCACGAAAAAAAAGAGGGGAAAGATGGGATCTAAAATAGGTGTTGAATACGAACGTTTGACGTGCAAGCCAGACGGATCAATCACCAACGAAGGCGTTCTTCTTGTAAAACATCCCTACAAAGAAGCTAAATATGTTGATGAAGGATCACAAGCGCAATTTGAATGGAATTCACAACCACACCGCAGAATTAAAGATTTGACAGATGAGTATTTACGACAGGAAGATGCTCTTGCTGACTTATGTGCGGAGTACGGTGTATTTGGTCTTCCTGCGAGTGAAAATGGCGCAGGAGAACGGGGAAGAATTAATCTTCACGAAAAATCCCGCGCCAGCGCTTATAGGGCGATCTTTGGCGAGGGAACACCGGAGAAACTCTTTCCATGGGCAGGGATTCATTGCCACATTGACGCTAATCAACCGCGACTTGTCGAGCAATTTAACGCTCTGACAGCTTTGGCGTTAGTAAGCGCCGCCTTCAGTTCTACGTCAACAATTAATTACGAAGGAAAAAATGGCATCAACTGCCAGCGTCAAAAAGCTCTTCAGAAGGACGTTTTTGCTAAAATCCCTGAAGAGCGGGGATATATCGGATCCAAAGATGAACTTGTTGCGAGGGATGTACGACGCTGGGAGAACTGGAAAAATGCGTATGTTGACGCAGGACTTGAAGCTGCGGAATTCGCTCATAAGTTTAAACTAGACAATACGGGCTATGCTGACATCCGCCATCGGCCGGAAATCGGCAGCGGCACGTTTGAATTGCGTGTGTATGACTCTGCCCCAGCGGATATACTCATGGGCATAGCAGCATTGATCCAAGGATTTAATGACAGGATACTAGATCAGAACATCCCTGTAACAATTGCACGAAAAGATGATGATTATCTCTTTCATGGTCGAATTGTAGTGCTCCCTAATTGGAAGACACTGCAGTCTTTATCAGAACTACAAATAAAGTCCGGTCTTGAAGACGAAAGGATACGAGATTATTTAGGCCAGATTGTAGAATTTGCCGGCTGCCAACTTGACCGCCAAGATGCACACTACTTAAAACCATTGGAGGCTATGATCGATTCGGGAGAGAATACTTCCACGCAGCTTACCGCGCATTTGCAGATGCAGGGTTGCTCTGCCAAAGAAGAAGGCCGCTATAAGCCAGAAGCGTTGAAAACAGCAAATCGCTTTATCAGATATAAACAACAAGAGGCAGTGGAACGGCTTCGCCATGCTGCCTAGTTTCTAAAGAGATATTATTTAAAGAAAGACGCAACTATTAAATATTACCTAGCAAAGGTTGTTTCCATGTGTCGAATGCTTATCGCTGTAGGAAATGTAAATATCAATAAATTACTAGATGGAATTATACTTATGGCAAGTGATCAAAACAGCCGTCACGAATTAAATAAAGAAAAAGGGAAAGGAAGTTGGTCGCATGCTGATGGCTGGGGCATTGCCTATCGAAACTCTGCTGATAAATGGGTTATTGAAAAATCAACCATGGCTATCTATGAAGATCCAAAAGTAGACTCCTTCCGAAACATTAAAACGAACATAGCCATTCTTCATGCACGGAAAAAAATTGGCAGCAAGACTTCCCTCCCGAACACACATCCATTTATTGCAGAAAAAGAAGGGGTAGGGAGCTGTGTGTTCTGCCATAACGGATTTATTGAAGATGAAATTAAATATTCGTCCAAGTTCACACCGCAAGGAAAGACAGATTCAGAAAAGTTATTCTACTCTATTCTTACCGATTTGAAGAGAGATGACGCTGTACAGGCAATTCAGACAAATTTCAAAAGGTATCACAAATTACGAGGAACAAATGTTATCCTCTCCACGCCGCATCGTTCTTTTGTTGCCGTGAGGAAAAATCTTTTCCCCCAATATTACCAGATGCAGATCGGAAGAACAACGGACCAAGTGATCATTAGTTCGGAAGTGCTGCCGACAGTTCCCGGCGCTCTCTGGGAACCGATTGAGCAAGGAGAGATTGTGACAATTAACCACGATGATTTATCCGTAACGAAAAATAGAATAAAATAAAAAACCCAAGCGACGGGGTATTTAAAAAATAATAATTGTGAGGCATATCATGGAAATTAAGATTTATACCACGCCAACGTGTTCATGGTGCGTGAAACTGAAAGAATGGCTTAAGAAAAAAAAGTATGCCTTTCAGGAGCTGGATGTAACTGAAGAAGATGAGTATAGTGATGAAATGCTTGCCAAATCAGGACAGCTGGCTGTTCCTGTCATCGATATTGACGGCAAGATCATCGTTGGCTTTCATGAACAGAAAATAGAAGAAGCTATCGCGAAGTCGAAATAGAAGTGCTTCTCATAATTATCATACATCTTTCCGCACATTAAATCCTTTCCAGCGCCTTCTGTACAGACAACCCTTCAAACATGATAGCATACACAGACATCATCACCGGTAATGGCAGATGAAATTTCTCTTGCAATGACGGAACCATCTTTACGGTGGTGACGCCTTCCGCAACCATCTTCATCTCCGCAAGGACGTCTGCAAGCTTCCGGCCTTTTCCAACCTGTTCCCCGATATGTCTGTTGCGTGAATGCTTGCTTTCACAGGTGACAATGATATCTCCAATACCTGCCAGTCCGTAAAAAGTGTCAGTTTTCCCCCCCCATTTAACTCCCACGGTCTTTATTTCCTGCAAGCCTCGCGTAAGGACATACGCAGAAGTATTGTCCCCGAAACCTGCACCGCTCAAAATTCCAATAAAAATCGCTAAAACATTCTTCAATCCCGCGGCAACCTGAACGCCAACAATATCGTCGCTTAGATCAACACGAAGCAGTGAACTTTCAATGGCCTTCTTTAATTTCTCTTTTCCCTCCCCGCCGGCTAGCACGAGGCCGCTGAAAACTCCCCGCGAAACTTCTTCCGCATGAGTCGGGCCATACAAGCAATACACCGGGCCGGAACTGTGTTCCTTAACGACGTCGCTTAATAAGCGCATCTTTGAAGCAAATCCCTTTGAACAAAGTATGATTGGTTCTTTTTTCAGGAATGGAGCTGCCTTTTCTATCGCCGCTTCTACTTTATCGGAAGGAACAACAATGAAGATTACATCAGCATTTGTTAACGTGGTTTTCATGTCCGAAGAAACAAAAATCTTATCAGAAAGCTTGACACCAGGCAGAAGCGGGCATTCCCTTTTTTCCTGCATATGCTGTGCTTGTTCTGGAAAAAATTCCCATATTTTAACAGAATGTTTCTTTTTTGCGAGATGAATAGCCAGCGCACTGCCCCAGCTTCCCCCGCCAAGGATGGTGATGTTCATAATTTCTCGTAATGAAATAACTGATATAAATTACTTGCGAAACTTGCAAAGAAAGGCATCTTCACTTAAGATCGTCTTTTATAGTCTTTTTTCACTTCTATCGTTCCTGCCCGTCCAATAACCACGCCATCAACATAAAAAAATTTCCCTGCCTGAGGAAAACTCCAGGAAAAAGTATCGCCAGGTTTAAGATAACCGCTCTTCATATCATAAATCTCACGGGTGCCTAACACTAACGTATCCAATTTTTCTTGGGTATTTTTCCAAATGACCGTTTGATTTACCATGACGGTTACATTCTTTGGCACAAAACCTTTTTTGGTGATGAGAATCTCAACCGGTGGCCTCTCTTCCTCTTCTTCAGATTGGAAAAGATCTTTTTTTTGAGAGGGAGGATTTATTGTTTCTCCTGTTTCCACTCGCAATTGAAAACTACCACCCCCTATAATTTCTGATACCATCATTTCTTGTCCGCGTAGGTACCACGCTGAAGGAAATATTGTTTGTACAAGAATATTTGATTGAGATTTTATCACCTAGGTACCACGCTGAAGGAAATATTGTTTGTACAAGAATATTTGATTGAGATTTTATCACCATTGGAGTAAGCGGTGAGAAAAGAAGTGCAGAACCATCTGCAATAACAAAATGACAACTCAAGAGTACAAAAAGCAGCAGAATGAATAAGATGCCCTTTCTCCTCATGTTTCCTCTTTGTTATATTTTATTATTTATTACTTATCTATATTTAATTTATTATATTATTTAATTTGTTATTTAACCAAACGAAGACTATGGCGCTGTTCAACTTCATACTTATAACTAAACCCTAAAGATAACGTTGTTTCATACGAATTCTGGCTGTCCAGCAGCGTTTTGCAGATCAATGCTGCTTCCTGCATCTTTTGATTTAGTATAAGACTCTTCTTATTCTCCACAGCCCTTTGAAACTCGCACTCCAATTCCTTCCCACCGAGCCGGGCATTGTTTAACGTAAGAGTGCTTACCTTCCCCCGGCCGCTGTTGCGCAGGAAAATCCTAAATTCAACGGCTGCGTCAGGGGAAACCACTTCTTCCAGCTTGGTTACCGCTACAGGAGCGCCTTGCCCGGAATAAGCTTTTGACGCTTGAACTTTGCAGCCTGCTGAATAAACATCATAGAGGGTAGGATTGATGCACACCGTGTCCGCAAAGTCCATTGTCGAGTGATAGGTTGCTTTTAACAGAAAGTTGCCGACGTACTCTTCAGCATTTTCAAACAGTGCCTGAGAAAAACCGTCAAATTCCAGGAACACCTTATCGCCGGCAGGGCTGAGGATACTCTTACCGAGCAGGGGACCGAATTCTTGTTCCTCCGGGGTTACATAAAAATATCGTGCATCCAATCCGACAATTTTGACAACGCCATTAGTAACATCGTATGCTGCCTGGTTATCAACAGCGGCAATCATTTTAAAATTAGAGCTGGGATACACTTGTTTGGGGGGAGCATTCTCCAAAAAACTAAATGTAACCTCTTTAATTCCTTGCTTAAAATTATAGGAAATATCCTGCGGCCCGCCGGCGCCGCAGCCGGCAAGAACGAAGCTTGCCATAGCTAATAGGACTAGGCAGAAGATTTTTTTCTGAACTCTTTTCTTTTGGCTTTTCTCTATCATCCTGTTTTCCCTACAATTTCAACCGCAAATTTGTTTTCAAGCTGGTAATCATATACCATCCGCGCTTCAAAGGTTCTTTTCAGATATTCCTCTGGATTCTTTAATTCTCCTGGGTAATCCATGATTTGACAGCCGGGAATAATTATTTGTTTATTACTTTGTTCGTCTGACGGAATTTTGATATTGCTCTTGCTTAAACAGGGAGCATTGAAACCTTCCAAAATTACTCCATAAGACTTTATTTCCCACAGTTTTCCTTCCCCGCTGTTCAAAATGGACATCCCTAACTGCACGGGTTTCCCTCCCACGATAAGAGGATTCTTGGGCGGGCTTCCAAACCCAAAATTGAACCTGGCCAGATCGGCGGGAAATTGCGACGTGCTGAAATACGCAAGATCACGGCTTTCCGTCTTCTCAATAGCTTTTTGAATTTCTACCACTTCCTGAGAATCCTTCTCGCCGACGAAGAAACGCGTAAGATGCGTCGCTGTTTCCAGATCTTTAAAGAAAGCAGTGACACGCAGTTCATATTTCCCTTTCAAGGTTCCTTCCGGCACACAGGTGATGCCTTCCGTGCCGCTGCCAACAGGCAAAGTTATATTTTCTCCGCTGGTTATTTTTCCCGGCAGTTCCTCTGAACCTTTTACAAAAGCGCAGGAAAGATCAACCTTCACCGGCGCTCGTGTGTTTTCATACTTGAGGGTAATCGGATACTCCGGAGAGCTGAATTCCAGATAAGTTTTAAATGGAAAAAATTCCCGATCAATTTCTAGTTTAAATTTCGTGGGCAGCTTGATCGTAGGATCAATGACCCCCCCTACCAAGTATTTCGCTTCTTCTTTTTTCTTCTTTTCTTCTGTAAGGCAATCGTCAAAGGTAAGAACTCCTTTTTGTACTTCTTCATTTTTCTTGCAGAGGGAACGCAATTCGGATTCTTCCTGCCGTTGCTGAATGCAGCTCTCATAATCCGCGTCGCCAATACAAGCTATTTGAGAAATGAGGGGATTTTCCCTTGCCGGAAGCTGTTCGCTGATTTCTTGTTTTGCCGCCAGAAATTCTTCCGGAGTTGGAATTGCTGACTTATAAGTTCCATACGCTTCCGGGACCACTCCTAGAAGGACGATTGAAAAGATGTACACCACCCCCACCATTCGAGCGATGGTGATGAACGTATTCTCGCGTTGAGTTGTGAACAACCCCAACAACGCCCACCATGGAGTAAATAAGAGGATGTTTTGTGATGATGTACTCAACGTTACATTAAACTCTTGCGCCAGCCAGTTTAATAAACCGAGATCTAAAAAGAACACCATGATGGGAATAGCTCCATACAATAATTCTCCCATGGCCCCTTCGCCAAACGTTCCTTGCTTGGAAATAGACTTTGTAAGTCCATGAACCACCATTCCCACAAGCACTATGGGGATAATAACATACTTTATCCCTTCAATGTCTGTAACTCCGCCAAAAAAAACATACCATACCCAAAAGATTACGGTGACGGCCATTCCTTTTCCTTTGAAGATGAAAAAAGCAGAAAAGAACATGAAGACTGTTCCTATAAGAACGGCGATCGCCGTATTATTCAGGTATTCATTAAAGATAAAAGTTAACAGCCCAACAATAAATAAAATGAACCCAGGATCTTTGACGGCATCGACCGCGCTTGAACCGGCCGTTGCTGCTGCTCCCACAACTGCTCCTTTTACCGCTCCGCCAGCCTTGCTAAAAGGAGGGAAATATTTTTCAGTAGCCTGTTCTCTTTTAACTGGTTCTTTTTCAAGCGTTACACGTTCCGGAGAAGCTACCATCGTTCAACTCTTTTTTACTAGTACTAATTTCGTGGCCTATAAAAAACTTACCCCCATTTAAAAATAAAACACCCTAAAAAATAATAGTGCGTTGGATTTGCGGAAGTGCTGTTAAAGTCCTTAGAAACAGTTTATTTTTTCATAAAACGATCGTAATCAATCGATCGGTCTCTTCGTAATACTTTTCCATCAGCAGATACCTTCCCATCTGCAGAAAAGAGAGCTAATTCAATTGCCGATTCTTCTGGTTTAAAATCCCTGCCCAAGTACAAGCTGTTATAATGTTCATGGCCACAAATGAAGCCACTCTCTACTTTTTTCTCTTCGAATCGTGGAATCTGGGCAGAGATATAATCCCCTGCTCGTACGATAGAAACACCGTCAAAGGTAAGCTTTCTCACAGGAACATCATTATTGTCTGGAACAACTTTCAAAACAAGTCTTGAAATGAAACCACCTCTATAATTTGAAGATTCTCCACCACATCGCATTTCCGAATGAGGCGTAAAAGATGTAGCATACGATTTGGCAATGATATCACCAACAGTGAAATACTCAGAAAATACAAGCTCATAAAGTGGTTTTGAACGCGATTCCCAATCAGCAATTTCTTGCTGTCTTCTTATTTCTGCATCACGCAGGATTTGAGCCATATCTGATTCTTTAACGTTCCTAATTTCAACACCCATAAATGGGTCCATAATTGATTTTTTAGATTTCATTTTTTAACCAATTCCACACGCAACTCGCGAATTTCAATGGTCTTCTTTGGTTTGATTTTTAAAGCGTTATTTCCCTGAACAATATCATCACTTACATCAATTGTAAAAGAAACTTCCTTGGTATCAAAATGCTTCACTTTTCCGTTAAAGACAATTTCGCCCGTTTTCGCCGTAACAACATCCACAAAGTCCATCGTTACACGAACGCGGAATTTCCCATCCTTGATATCTTGATGCTGTTCAAATGAAAGGTCAAAATAATACGTAGGAAAATCTACTTCCCGCAAGGCAGATTCTACGACAACACTCGATAACACATAGGTTCCCTTTTCCGTGGAGAACACCAGTTCGTTCTCACCCAGCTGTAGCAGCAACGGAGAAAACTCCAAAGGCACCATCTTTACTTCACAATCAGGTACGGCATTATACATCTCATTCCCATTGATAGTTATGGTTAATTTTCCCACTTCGCTATACATGCATTCCGGCTGGAATTTTAAAGACGTTTTCTCCACATTTTTCTGTTCTGTTTCAGAAACAATGAAAACATTTTTTGAGAACTGCGCCTCAACATTCTGTACATCAGCAACTATTTTGATACTTTCTAAGGAAAGATCATTTGTTCTCCAGAAAGCAAAGCCGGGAGAGGATACGGAAAATGTAAGAGTGTTTTGATCCTGCAGCAGATTCTTTGGTAACGTGATAGGCTGCACCGCCCCCACAGATACAATGTTATTGTAAATTTCTTCTCCATTTAACGAAATAATCATCTTTCCCGTTGCCCTCTTAACGGTAAAACTAAGCAGCATATTCTCCGTATTCTTGAGATCAGCAATAACAAAAGGAAACTCGCTGACATCTTCAGAAAAAATCCCTTTTTTTGCAGAAGCAATATTTTTCTCCGCGAGAATTTTGCTCTCCGTTCGGGTATAAATATTCACAACCGGCAAAGGATGCTCAATTTCCTTTTGCGCTAGGTAATCTATTCTGCCAGGCTTTTCCGTCAAGAGTGTTTTTTCTATTTTTGCAGTGTCCACTTTTTTTCCTGGTGCTGTGACTTCTTCATCACCCAGAAGCTTTGCCCGTTCCTGAGGCGGGATAAGAATAACAAACATGATGAGTAATGCGGCGATGATTGCAATCAAGACTGCTGCACCAGCAGCTGCCTGTCCTCTTTTTGAACATTCCATCTTTGATACCTCTGATTAGATCGTATTTAAAAGATTCTCTTCTAGTATTTAATCATTTCTCTTGAACAAAACAAACTTTTTATAAAACGAGTGTATTTTATATCAGGAATGGACATTCTTACTCGAGATTTCAAAAAGGGATTTGTTAAACTCAAAATTAACGATCTTGATGATCTGTGGTATCTCAGCCATCTTATTGATCCTGGAGATTTGGTACGAGGAAAGACAACGAGAAAAATAAAGATAGGGGAAGGAGATAATGCCACAGTCACAAAAAAAACGTTGACTCTTAGCATAGAAGCAGAAACAATTGAATTGGGCTCTGCAGGAACTACGTTACGTGTCAATGGAAAAGTAAAAGAAGGACCAGAAGATGTTCCAAAAGGAAGTTATCATACGATCACGCTGGAAGAAGGAAGTGAATTTGCACTGGAGAAAGTGCAGTGGTTAGCATATCAAAAAAAAAAATTGGAAGAAGCAGCAGAAAAAAAATATAACTACCTTTTGTGTTTATGCGATCGCGAGGAAGCGATCTTTGCCCTCACGAAAAAGTTCGGGTATGAAATACTTGTAAAAATTACAGGAGAGGTTGCCAAAAAATTCCGAAATGTAGACGTGCTTAAAGATTTTTATCAAGAGATTATTAAAGCAATCGATATTTATAACGGACGATATAACCCGGAGCGCATCATCATTGCTTCCCCGGCTTTCTATAAAGAAGATCTTGTCAAAAAAATAACCAGCGGGGATATCAAGAAGAAGATTGTTCTCGCGACCAGCTCCAGTGTCGATGAACGCGCCATCGACGAAGTGTTCAAAAGGCCGGAATTGGCGCACGTGCTTAAAACCAGCCGGGCCAGGGAAGAACAATTGTTCGTTGACGATCTGCTGCAAGAAATTAACAAAAATCAGCTTGCGGTGTACGGCAAAGAACAAGTTATGAAATCTATCACCGCTGGCGCCGTAAGGATCCTTTTAATTACAGATAAATACATCCAACAACAGAGAGAAAAAGGGAACTATCAAGCAATAGACGAAGCCATGAAAAAAGTCGATCATTTGCAAGGAGAGATCCATATACTGAACTCTGCTCTGGAAAGCGGAAAAATAGTTGACGGGTTAGGCGGGATAGCAGCTGTTGTGAGATATAAGATTGAATGAGAAATGATATTGCATCAAAGCGCGAAGGTTTATGCAACAGTATGAAGTTAATGACGTGCGTCGATAACAACCGTGTATATTTTGCAAAACCATAACCTTTTAATAGTAGTTCCATTTACTGATGACGTAGTAACAAAAAGATGTTTTTTTCCAAAAATTAAAAAGAGGGGGTTTTGAAAAATGATTGTGAAAGATGAATTATTAAGCAAATTGCGCCGGTATTTTGATTTAAATTTATACGAAGTTAAGTTATGGACAGCGCTTCTAAGCAGAGGTGTTTCCACTGCTGGCGAATTGTCAGACATTGCTGATGTCCCTCGTTCTCGAAGTTATGATGTTCTCGAATCTTTGGAAAAGAAAGGGTTCGTAATCATGAAATTGGGAAAACCAATCAAATACATCGCCATCCCGCCCAATGAAGTCGTAGACAGGGTTAAGAAAAATATGCATGTAACTGCGCAAGAAAAAATAAAAAGATTAGAGGGAGTTAAAGGTTCTCCTCTTCTTATCGAATTAGAAACCCTGCATACGCAAGGGATTACCCTTGTTGATCCTTCAGAGATGAGCGGATGTCTTCGTGGAAGAAATAATCTATACAACCATATGGACTTGCTTATTAAAGATGCTAAGAAAAATATTAATATCGTAACTTCCGATAAAGGATTCATGCGAAAAGCAGAAGGACTGCGACAAAGCTTGGAAAACGCCAAAAAGAGAGGAGTGCGCATACGGATTGCAGCGCCGCTTACCAAAGAAAACAAGATCGTTGCTGACAGCCTCAAAGCCATTGCAGAAATTAAGCATCACGAAAAGTTAAAGTCTCGGTTTATGACCGTAGACAATAAAGACATGATGTTTATGACTCTTGACGACAAAGAGGTGCATCCTTCCTATGATCTTGGTGTTTGGGTGAAAACACCTTATTTCACCAAAGCAATGGATTACCTTTTTGATTCAATGTGGAAAGAGAAGTAGGTAAGTAATTTAAGTATTTAGTTTATATCTTCTTTTTCTTATATTTTTTTTATGTTAATTGAGGATATTCTAATTTGTTTTATGTTTTTTATTTTGAGGTTAATAATTGTTGAGTTTTGAGGAAGGTTGATATTTCTCTTCTTCATAAGGTTACTTTTATAAATATCATCCCATTCTGAAAACAGATGGATCTCCAAAACGTTGCGGCTATTGCGACCAAACTTCATCCGTATGAACGGATCGTTCTTCCCCTCTTAAAACAACAAAATGAACTTTCGGCCATCAGCAAAACTGCCAAGATGCAAGAGATTGAGGTGATGCGAGCCTTGCAATGGCTTGAGAATAAAGGAATTATTACTATCAACACAGAAAAGAAAAAAGTAATTTCTTTAGATCAAAATGGCAGCCGTTATCAAAAAGAAGGACTGCCGGAAAAAAAATTCTTGAAAGCTCTCACTGACAGTTTTAAAGGTCTTAATATTATCACCAAGAAAGCGAAACTTTCCCGGGAAGAAGTAAATGCCTGTCTTGGTTTATTGAAAAGCAAAGGGTCTATTGAAATCAAGAAAGAAGAAGGGGTTTCTGTAAAAATAACCGAGAAAGGAAAAAAGTCATTGGCAGAACAAACACCGGAAGAACAATTCCTTAATCTCTCTTTCCCTCTCCTTCTTGATGAGATTAAAGATGTAAAAATAAAACTTGCTTTTGAAGAATTACAAAAAAGGAAAAATCTTCTCAATATTGAAGAACAGAAAACAGTAACAGTTACACTCACTGAAGGAGGAAAAAAGTTTGCGGCCATGGATCTTGGAGGTGAGGTAGTTAATAGAATTACTGCCGGCATGCTTAAAAGTGGTTCATGGAAAGAGAAACAATTTAGGGCGTATGACGTGGAAATAAACGTGCCTAAAACGTATGGCGGGAAAAAACATTTCACGAATGAAGCTGTAGAATACATTAAACGGATATGGCTGGATATGGGTTTCCAAGAAATGACAGGTAATTTTGTGCAATCCGCGTTCTGGGATTTAGATGCGCTCTTTGTCCCACAAGATCATCCTGCACGGGAAATGCAGGATACGTTTTATCTCGACGGAAAGGCAAAGCTTCCTGACGTATGGAAAAAAGTGAAAGAAGTGCACGAGGCAGGTGGAACCACGGGAAGTAAAGGGTGGGGATATGTTTTTTCTCAAAAAGAAGCGGAACAAATTTTATTACGCACACATACCACTGTTCTTTCTGCGCAGACTATTGCCAAACTAAAGAAAGAAGATTTGCCGGCAAAGTTTTTTGCTGTAGGTAAGGTGTTCCGCAATGAAGCATTGGATTGGAAGCACCTTTTTGAGTTTTACCAAGTGGAAGGAATTGTCATTGACCCACAGGCAAATTTGCAGCATTTGAAAGGCTACCTTCGTGAATTTTATAAAAAGATGGGGTTTCCTGATGTGAGGATGCGCCCGGGATATTTTCCGTATACTTCCCCGTCACTGGAAGTAGATGTCTTTCATCCCGTCAAAAAAGAATGGGTGGAATTAGGGGGAGCTGGTATTTTTCGACCGGAAGTCGTCCAGCCCTTGTTGGGGTTTGATTGCCCTGTGCTTGCCTGGGGACAAGGAATGGCCCGTATTATCACTGAATATTGGAAAATTACAGATATCCGTGACTTGTATAAAAACGATCTAAAACAGATTCGAGAAATGAAAGCGTGGTTGAAGTAAACTACTCTTCATAAAACACAAGATACATGATAAAACAAACGAAAAAACCAATCCCGCAAGCGGAGGGGTATTAAACAAATGAAAAAACAAATTATGAAACAACTTACGAAAAAAAATACAGACCAAAAACATGACGATGTTCCCGGAAGAGGATTATTCAAAACATGGAAAGAAGTCATGTTTAGCCCGATGCAGTTTTATGCAAAACTTTCAGATCAGATGAGATACAAAGAACCGTCGCTCTTTTTCATCAAAATTCAGGCCGTAACGCAGATTATCGTATTTTTTTTCCTTTTTATTGTTCTGGGATCTTTCCTTTCTTTTTTAAGCCTCTTGGGAGGCGGACCGTTCACGGCACTTTTCGGAAGTATTGGAGCTGGAATGATTTTCATCTTACTGTTGTTACTGTTTCCTTTGGTATTATTATTCTCTTTCGGGATGCTTTTCCTGGGAACAGGAATGCTCCATCTCTTTGTTCTCTTCTTTGGCGGAAAACAAAAATATGTAGAAACGTTCAAAGCTGCGAGTTACGCCAATGCTCCTATTCTCTTTTCAGTCATTCCTATCGTGGGCTGGCTGGTTTTCATTTATATTATGGTCCTGCAGATTATTGGCATTCATAAAAGACAAAAATTAGAAATAGGGAAAAGTGTGGCTGTGGTACTGCTGCCGATCGTAATTTTCGGTTCGCTGGCATTCATCTTCTTTTTACTCTTCTTTTTCACTCTATTTTCAGGAGCGGGGATTTGAAATGCCAACGGTAACCCTAAACAAAGATATTTTTGAAAGATTAGTAGGAAAAAAACTTTCTTTCGAACAGTTGAAAGACCGCATCAGTATGCTGGGCACGGATTTGGAAAAGATTGAAGGAAACGAAATTCACGTGGAAATTTTTCCCAATCGCCCCGATATGTTATCAGAGCAAGGTTTTGCCAGAGCATTCAGCTCATTTATTGGTGTGAACACAGGGCTGCGTAAATATAATATCCAAGCCAGCCAATACAAAGTTCTTATCGATGCTTCTGTACAACAAGTTCGTCCTTACACGGCCTGTGCGGTTGTTAAAAATGTGGAATTAGATGAAGAACGGATCAGAGAAATTATCCAAATCCAGGAAAAGCTGCACGGCACATACGGCCGCAATAGAAAAAAATGTGCGATTGGCGTGTATCCACTGGAAAAAATTACGTTTCCCATCACCTACAAAGCGGATTTGCCAGAGAAAATTGTTTTCCAACCTTTAGATGGAGAGAAAAAGATGACTGGAAAGGAAATTCTTACCAGTCATAAAACGGGAAAAGAATTCGCTCACTTATTGCAAAGTTATGAGAAATACCCTTTCTTCATTGATGCACAAAAAGAAATCCTGAGCATGCCGCCCATCATTAATTCAGAGAATGTCGGGAGAGTAACAGCGCAGACAAAAGATTTGTTCATCGAATGCTCTGGGTTTGATTTTCCAACATTAAGCACCTGTTTGAACATCATTGTTACTGCCTTAGCGGACATGGGGGGCAACATCTATGCTGTTGAATTAAGCTATGGGAAAGAAACCAAAAAAACACCAAATTTAACCCCCTCTTCAATGAGATTAGATCCTAAGTACGTCAACAAAATGCTAGGGTTAATGTTATCTGAAAAAGAGATTGCAAGTTTGTTACAAAAAATGGGTTTTGGATACGAGCAAGGAATTGTTCTTATACCAGCCTATCGCGCAGATATTCTTCACCAGACCGATCTTGTTGAAGATATTGCCATTGCCTACGGGTATGAACATTTCCCTGAAGAAATTCCAGAAGTGGCAACGATTGGGCAGGAAGCTCCCCTGGAGATATTCTCTCGAAAAATTCGTGAGATCCTAGTGGGGTTTACGTTGCTAGAAGTACAGAATTATCATTTATTGATGAGAGAATGTTTAGTAGATAAGATGAATAAAAATGAGGAACCAGTCTCTCTCAAAAATTCAGTGGGGGATCATGACCATTTACGCAATTCTCTCCTCCCAAGCTTATTAAAAACTGTTTCCGAGAACCAGCATAATGAATATCCGCAGAACATCTTTGAACTTGGCCGGATTTTCCATAAGAATGTAAAAATGGAAACGGGTATTGAAGAAAAAGAACATCTGGGAGTTATATTATGCCATGAGAAAACAGATTTTACCGAGATACGACAAATTCTGGATGGTTTTATGCGTTCTCTGGGGTTGATATGTTCCGTAAAAGAATCAAGTGATCCCAGTTTCCTGGCTGGAAGGGTTGGAAAGATCATCGTAGAAAGTAAAGAGATTGGCGTTATCGGAGAGATCCATCCGCAGATTCTGGAGAAGTGGGGCATTACCATGCCGGTTGTGGGGATGGAAGTAGATGTAGAAAAATTAATGAACTGACATAAGAAATCTTATTGAAATAACATCATAAATTTGAATGTAATAAATTAGTCGTTCTTTTCTTCTTTTGTTTTCTGAGGAGCTTTCTTTTTCGTTTCCTTCGTTTCTGTTTTCCCAGATATTGCTTTTTCAGGTATTCTTTCTGTTTCCTTTTTTCCTTTCTTTTGCTTTGACGGGCGTGGTGCTGTTTTTTTTTGTTTTGTTTCCCACACTGCTAATCCCATCTTCTCAAAAGCAGCTTTCACTTCTGCAGAAGTGGCTTTTTCCTTAAGATTGAGAATTTGATTGAGAGGCTCAAGATGCTTCACATTTACTTTTCTCCTTCGGACATGACCATCAACAACAACAAACTGGCCATCTATTTTCTCTACGACAACACATTTCCGTCCCGCGTCCCTTCCGGCAAGTTTGACGCACATCCGACCAACAGAAAATATGCTCATTGATCTTCCCTCGCCTGTTGCTGAATTAGCAAGCGCATGCACGCTGAACACAACACGCCGCCGTATGGCCGTTCCGGCCGTTTCTTGGTTTTGGGCAAATTCCTCATTATCGAAGGAAGTTCCCTTGGCACGCCGGCCAATTGTTTTTTGCATGACGCACATATCGCTTTCGAAGGCTTGCGCTGTCTATAATGGAGAGTTGTTCTTCCCCCTGGTGTTTTTACAAACACTTTTCGTAAGCGTCCGGACTTTAATCTTCCTGCTGGCATGGTTATCTTTTAATCTCTTTATCTTTATTTGATCTTATCTTTCAATTTGATTTTTGAATATATTTTTAATATATCATCAATGAAGCACACTCAGAAATAAGCTGATCTGAGTTGCCTCCAAGATCTCTCCTTCCATGAAGGATATTAGCATAACGAGATAGTTTTTTTATAAATGTTTTGGATTTTTTAAGTGTTTTGTTATATCTCTCCCTTCTCTGTTCATTTATTCTCTATTTAATACATTTCTCTATTTAATAACTAATACACCTTCATTGCTTTTCGCAAGATCATACTAAATAGAATTGAGAATATAATATATAATCCTAACCATCCCGGCTGCCAGCCCAGAAGAGAGGTGTTCCCAAGCGGCTTTAGTTTATTATAATTAATCTGAATTCGAGTAATATCCCCACCTTTAGGATATACTCCCAGAGGCTCTTCATATTGCAAATCTTCTGTAATCCTCACTTTTTTTGTTTGTTCGTCATTCGCTGTTTTAATCGTCAAAAAATGGTCTCCCGCAGAACTTTTCAAACGCCATGTCACTTCTTCGCTATTAATCATTTGGATCGCATCGCTGAGTAATTCTGTTCCCTCGCTCACAACTAATTCTGCATCTCCTGTAACACCTTTTTCAAAAACAGCGGTAATGCCATACGTTTCGCTAGGGTAAATGGGTTCATAGGTTAAGTGAGAAGACATCCAGCCAAAGATAAGTAACATCGGCAACATGGTAATTAACGTAGGTTTAAACGATTGTTTCATTAATGTGCCGCTTATTTTCATCGCTTCTTTCTGCACTTTCATCATTTCATCAGGCTTATCTTTCAAAGACTTTATTTGCTTCTGATACTCTTTCTGCTGTTCCTTCAGTCTTTTCATTTCTTCTTGGTTTGTAAAATATTTGTAAATAATGGTAACCAAAAACGAAAGGATAAGAGCGAGAACAAGAATTCCCAAGAACGGACTCCAATTTAGCAAAGGTTGCAGTACTGGATTTAATGCCGGATCTAAAAAAGCCATTGTATACTTAGTTTAAATGAACCATTTATAAAATTTTGGTCTCAATTTTATTCCATAAACTTACGCATTGCCGGATGCATGTCCATCATATGCTGCTTGGCAATTTCTTCATACAATTTGTAGACAATCATAACTGTCAACAAGATGCTCGTGCCATTGGAAAGCGCACCCGTCAAATCCGCAACCGCAGCTAACAATCCTACAGAAGCGCCACCCACAATTGTCAACGGCCAGATATACCTTCCTAAAATTTTCTCTAGCACCCGTTCATCCCTTCGAAACCCGGGAATCTGCAGACCGGAAGCCATAATCTGCCTGGCTTGACTTCCTGCGTCCATATTTGCCGTCTGCATCCAAAAGATGCTAAAGATTACGGAACCAACAATAAACAAGAATATGTATAGAAGCGCCTGAATGATCATCGTACCGGTAAAACTTCCAGTAATAACACTTTGCACAATGTTTGGCGGACTGATCCAGTAGACAATACCACTCACAGGCGAATTACCTGAAAATGTCCCCAAAATAGGATGCCCCCAGCGAGCTAATAAACCTGCAAAAAGTTGAATATTGGCCATCAACGCGGCAACTAAGATTACTGGTATGTTTGATGTGTAAAAGAAATTCAACGGCCAGCGCATGCCGTAACCGCGCACTTTCCCAAACGATAAAGGAATTTCTACTTTTAATGCCTGGCCATAAACACAGATTGCAAAAACGAGAACAGTAGAGATAAGCGCAGCTAACTGCAAGCCCGCCGTGGTAATATCACCTATGGATAACGATTGAAATAGTGCCGGTACAGCGCCTGCAGCAATGTCCGGATTTGTCGGAGATGGTAAAAAGTTGAAAGCTCTGATAAAGATTTGCTGGGCAACTCCAGCGGCAATAAACAAACTGATCCCAGAACCAAACCCCCATTTACTGACAACTTCGTCCATGAACATAATCACAATCCCACCAAGAATTAACTGGAAAACTAATAACATTTCCAATTGCACATACATTGGTGTCCCGGCAAGGGACGCGCTGGGAGCTAATCCGCCCATGAATACGTAGATAGATCCTTCAAAGATAATGAAGAAAATGGCCAATAGTTTTTGGAGCCCCTGAAATCGCTGACGCCCTTCAGTTGTTGTTAAATTCATTTTTAAGATCCCCGTTCCTGACAACAATTGCAGGACGATGGATGCCGTAACAAGAGGGCCTATTCCTAAACTGATAATTGAGCCAAAAGACGCTCCTAAAATGATTGACAGAAATTCAAATTGCTGCAGGGCATTTTCTCCAAGCCCAAATAAAGGAACAAGACCCATTATGTAAAAAAGAACAAGAGTAATAAGTGTCCATTTTAATTTTTCTTTAAAAGGAAGTTTTTTTTGTTGAGGACCTTTAACTTCCGGAAGAACACCCAACAGTTTGTCGAGGAAGGCCATTTTTATTCAGAAGTTTTTTCTCCAGCTTCCGAAACAGTAACTTCTCCTCCAGCTGCTTTTACTTTCTCTGCTGCACGTGGCGTGCATTGTGGAACAAGTAATTTTAATTTTGCAGCGGTGTTACCAGCACCTAACAATTTAGAGTATCCTAATTGTGCCAAGTTAATAGAAATATATTGTCCTTCTTTGTGCGCTTGACCAGAAGCAAGCAACTGTGCTATTTTCTCATTTGTAAAATAACCAACATTAAGCGTGTTTAGCATCCCTACCGTTCGTCGGGGAACAAATCCATGTCTACCTAGGGTGATACCATATTTTTTATGACCAGCGCGTTTTCCAGATCCAGCTCTTCCTCGACCGCCACGACTTCCAGCGCCGCGTCTTTTTTTACGGTGTCCACCACCATGGGTAGTGTGAGCACGGTACTTGGTTACCTTCTTGCGCTTGTATGTTACCATTTTATAGCATCATTCTTATTTTGCAGCTTCTTATTTTACAGCATTCTTATAATTAGATCATTCATTTTTTCTTTTCTATCGCCCAATGCACCACCTACATGAAAAGGGATTTTTATGCCTTTCCGTCCAAACCCTTTACGCGGCGGGTTTAGAGTAAAATAAGGTTTATACCTCTTACCTCGTATATCAAGAGTTTTATAAGAATACTTCTCTTTTCTGTCAGTCAGAGGTCCTTTATATTCTTGGCCCCTCTTCAAGAGAAGTTCATTGAATGTTTCTTCAGAAATCGTGCCCCAAGTAACATAATCTTTAACTTTCTTTAGCATGCCTCGTGCTACTTTCGTGTCAGCAACAACAATACATTTGTTTTTCCGTGTTAATCGAAGGAGCAAAAGTGTATCTTTTATGGACGTGGTAACATCGGCAAGACCGCGAACGAGAACAACGGCAATTTTTCCCGGAGCAGTCCTCTCTTTGGATGGATTGGATGACGCTGAACTAGAGGGAGCTGGACTAGAGGTGCCTTTTGAAGAACCTGGGAACCCTCCTGCAATTTCTTTTTTTTCTGCCATTGTACCTTTTTCTGCCATTATGCCTCTATTGCTTCCTGTTGCTGCACACTCGTCTTCGTAGAAACAGAATCAGGAATGATTTCTTCTGATTTAAGCTTCCCTTCAATTATACATAACTTGGTGATATCTACAGGTTTTACTTTTACTTCGGATAATTTTTTGAGCGCATCAACTAAAGCATAAATGAGATTTAATTTCGTTTTGGTCTGTCCTTTTGTTTTGCTCCAAATATCTTTGATTCCAGCTAATTCCAATATTTTAGCGCATTCTTTTTCAACACACAACCCTTTACCGCGGGGAGCGGGCATTAACGTAATACGTACAGAACCGCATCTTCCTTCTACTGCAAAAGGAATAGAATTAGGTTCTGCTGCATCTGACTCCCAACTTCCACAGCCACGTCGAACACGTATCAAATTAAGACGGGCCTTTTGTTTTGCTTTATCTCTCGATGGAACTGTTTCCTTGCTTTTTCCAACAGCAACTCCGACATACCCATCGCGATTTCCAACCACCGCACAGGTTGTGAACTTCATTTTATTTCCTTCAGATGTTTTTTTCTGCGTCTGACGGAAGATTCGGCGTTTTCCTCCTCCAAACTTACCCTTAGCTTGACCAATAAGAAGCAAATCTTCTTGCAGATTAGGAAGAAGAATATCAACAATTTTTGGTTCTAGGATTAGATGTCCCAAAGCAAAAACCTCTTCTATGCTAGATATCTTTCCTTCTTTGACAAGTTTTCCCAGAGCAGTCACTGGTTTCCAGTCTACTTCCTTCAATGGAACTTCTTTCATAACGACTATTTCCTTTTTATCTCCCGTTTCTTGAACCATTTTGAAATATCCCTTTAGTTTTATTTAAATATCTCTTTATATCTCTTTAGTTTTATTTAATTATGTTTTATTTAATGATATTTTGTTTAACTTTAGTAAATTGCTTTGTTATATCCTCAGGCAAAGATTTATTTTTTAAATATTGCGCAAATCTTGTTTCATACAAGCCCGCTTTATTCTTGCAAGATTGTGCGTAATCTTGGATATGTTTACCGCTCAGGCGCTCTTCAGAAGGAAAGATTTCTTCTTTATGCGGGATCTCTACTCCTGCATCAAGAACACCTTTCAAAAAAGCAAAGACTTTTCCTTGCTTTAAAGGAGTCTTAAATCCAGTATCAAGAATTGCTTCTGATTGTTTTTTTTCCAATACTTTCTTGCCAAAGAGCAAACCAGTGAGATACGCTGCAGGAATATTCTTATATGAATAAGACCATCCTAACTTACGTAAGAGAGAAGAATCTACGGTTAAATCAACCTTGTCCCCACCAACAGTAAAATGCGCCAGCTGAGCGATTATCCGCTGATTGGTAAAGCGCACCACAACACGCGGTTTACCAGAAATAAGCAATTTCAGACGCTTTGCGTAATCGGTATGATTCCCACGTTTTCTGCGGTACAATACTTTTTTAGGTTTTTTCTGCACCATTGTTTTTATCCTTTGTTTTTAGACAGTATGTTTTTTGACTTTATTTCTGTTTTGATCTTTATTTGTATGTAGTTTGAGATGGTATTGGTATATATCTTTTTATCTCTCATTTATTTATCTTATTTCTCCTTCTCATTTTTATCGGCATTCTGTTTCTCAACTAAGTGGTGCTCGGTGATATACATCTTAATATGACGTTTATTCCGAAAATAACCGCCTTTACATTTGAGATAAAGCCCTTTGTAATTTTCTCTGGAGAGCAAACTTTTATCACGCAACTCGTGAAGAAATGCTCGCTGGGTCCGAATTCGCGACATCCATGTTTCTTTCCTGCTTACGGTGGCGTGTTTGCTTCCTTTTTTACTGCCCTTATTCTTACGTCGACCTTTTCTCTTCTGCGCCGCCATCTTTCGCGCACGAACATGAGATTGGCTGTTTTTATTACTCCTTGTAATTTTACCTACTGCAATTAACCCTCGTAGATCTGATCTTGTAATAGCCTTTTTGATGTCGTCAAGAGCATCAGTATTAAATTTGATTTTCTTATACGATGTTTTCAGGATCTTGGCTGCTAATTTTTTCTTTTGTTTCATGGTAAATTCTTTTTTTTACTGCTGTTTTTTATTGCTTTTTGATTGTTGTTATTTTGGTTATTGCTTTTTGATTATTGTTATTTTGGTTATTGCTTTTTGATTATTGTTTTTTCAGCTTCTTTCTGCTGTTCTTCTTTCTTCATCTGTTGTTCATCCTTGCTTATTTCTTCTCCGCTCTTCTCTTCACTTTTCTTTGCCGCAGCTGTCGTTTCTTCTTTCGCTTTTTCTTTCGCTTTCTTTTTCTTCTCTTCTTCTTTTGTTTCCTTTACTTTCTTTTTTTCACGTTTCACTCTTTTCCGTTCTTCAAACGCTTTATTGATTTTTTCCAAGGACGCCGCAACATCTTTCACATTCAAGACGCGTATTTTCTTCTCCTGGGCTTTTGTCAGAAGCGAAACCTTTTTTTTATTGCCAACAGTTGAAGGGATGACAGCACCTTCTTTCGGAGTGAGGGATAGCAGCTGTTCTTCTGTAAAAACAAGAACAGGCCGTAGACCGGATGGATCAAGACCGTATACTTTTCGAGGCGAGCCGTAGCCGGGAGTAGGCAATGCTGGTCTTCCCCTATTATACTGTCGTACGGCAGAATGCATGCCGCGAGGAAATCGCCAGCGTTTCTTAACTCTCGCTACAAATTTTGATTCTTTTACCACAAAATCTGGTTTTTTCTTTCTTTTCTGAAGGGCTTCTGATTTCATATTCTAGATACTCTTGCCTGCTTTTTCAATAATATAACATCCATCCTGGAAAATCCTGCGATCACGATTCGTGATCCGGCAAAGATTTTCTATCCGAGCGGCAGTTTGGCCCGCTACTTCTTTATCGGAACCACTCACAATTATTTCAGTACCGTTCACTTTCACATCAGCACCGGGAAGTATCGTGACTTTGCGAGGAACAGATTCTCCCAGGAAGTTTTTAATAATTAATTCCTGTCCGGAAATACTGACGTTCATGGGGAAGTGTCCTGAACAGATTCTAAGTTTGTAAATATGCGGTTCCTGCACACCTTTAATCATATTTTTAATATGAGCTTCAAATGAATTCATGATTTTTTTTTCTCGTTTGGTTGCTTTTACGGCAGCTAAAATTATTTTATTTCCTTTCACCTCAAAAGAGATATGAGGATGTGTATATTCTCTCTTTGTTTCGCCTTTCTGTCCTTTAATAACTAACATGAAACCGTTCTTTGTAGCTGTTACGCCGCCAGTAAGTTCAATTTCCAAATGTAAATCTGCTTTCATTGTTAGTTAGTTTATAGCCTACATTAAATTGATATTGATTGTTGAGCGTATGGTGATTGATATTTATAGCGAGCCGGTTTAATAACAGTACGCGATAAGTTTTCCTCCAATATTGATATTTTTTGCCTGAGAGTGAGTCATAATGCCTTGTGGTGTCGAGATTAAGATAATCCCGAAATCTCTTGCTGGCAAATACCGCTTTTCCCACTTTTCAAATTCTTTCATCTTTGTGGAAAAGCGAGGCTTAATAACCCCACAGCGATTTATACTTCCCAACAAATGGACTTTCAAGAAACCGCCTTGCCGAGCGTCAATTTCTTCAAAAGAGCCGATGAATTGGTGTTCATTCATAATTGAAAGTATTTTCTTGAGAGTATTGGAAGCCGGTTTAATCACTACTTCGCGTTTTCCAACGCGTTCCGCGTTCAAGATTTTTGTTAAGGCAGCTGCCAATGGATCATTTAACATTTTTAATTCACCTAGCTAAATTTCTTAAATCCCAACCCCGTCGCCATCTCCCTAAAACATTGACGACATATATGGAGACCGTATTTGTTAATATGGCCGCGCATGCGACCGCAATTTTTACATTTGCGCAACGCAATGCCACAAGATCTTTTCTCAGGGGAGTTGAATTTGATATATTTTGCTTTTTTAATCGGTTTCGCGTCCAATTGCGTAAACATCTTTTTCCAGTCGCTTGTTGTCATTTTACGAAATTGCTCACTTAGATTAGTGGACCTCCACTTTCAAATTTTGTTGAACAAAGGTAATTGCTTCTTCTTTGGTAATAACGTGCGCTTGGCCAATTTTACAGGGTTTTATTTTCCTGTTTTTGATCCTGTATCCTGACCGTTCCAAAGTCACCGCTACTTCCAAACCCATAATTTTTAATTCCGGATCATATTCCAAGCCAGCAATATCAATATATTCAGGAACACCAAATGAAAAATTGCCGTTTTCATCAAAGTTATTCTCAGATAAGGTGTTTTCTTTCGCTGCCATAAGTTGTTTTAGTAAAAGATCTGTGTTTTTTCTGATAGTGACTTTACAGCCTATGGCTAATCCAGGACGTAATCCCCAGGCTGGAATTCTTTTTTTTGCAACAGTTTTCACGGGAGTGAGCGGAGAAAGCTTTCGCAACAGCTTAAGACCTTTTTTAAGCAGATCTTCATCTTTTCCCGCACCTATATTAAGTGTGACTTTTGCAATGCGAATGCTTTTCATAGGATTATCTTTTTGTGCTTTTGCCATGTTCATATTTTTTCTACTTTCATAAATGGTTTATCTTTGCCGATAATGAACAAGTAGTCCGTCGCTGTTTCAATAGAGGCATTTCCAACGGTGTAAACCGCTTGTTTCCCTTTAATTTCTTTTAATGTTCCTACATCCCCGCTATGCTTCCCTTTTATTAAAAAGACAGCTGAACCTTCTTTGAGAGGCATGATTTCTTTAACTTGCAAGTCAGGTAAACTCAACACGAGAGTATCACCCACTTTTGCTGTTTTCTCAACAAGGAGATTCTTCCCATCATGAAAATGTAACTGTGTTTTACCTTTGGAAATCATCGTTTTACCAACTACTTTGCCCAATTTAAAGATACTTTCTTCTTTCGTGATTTCAATAAGACAAAGCTTTCCTTTTTTATCAAGCGTAATTCGATATTGTTTGTGAATATCAGGAAGGGAAAGAACATCAAACAAGCCGACAATAAAACGAGGATCCTTCCGCTGTCTTCCATCAACAAGAATAGTTTTATTGTGGAGAAGCTTTTTTGTCTCACTCATTGTTGTTGCCAATTGCAGAATATCACGAACAACAAGACCTAAAGGCAGACCATAGCTTAAAGGATGACCTCCTGCGTTGGGTCTAACGATAAAGGTGTTCTGTTTTCTATTCAGCACCCACGTCCGTGGTGCGGCAATTCGTTTTAAGTGATTTTTCATTTTTGACTTTTCTCTTTCTGTTGTATTTTTGGATTTTGAGGAGTTGATGCTTTGGATTTGTTTAATTTGTTGGATTTCACGCGTTCAATAATTTTGTTGCGTTTTTTATCGCTAAGATCGGCTTCCAGGACCAATAAATTGGAAGGGTTAATGGGCGCTGCCGATTTGGTTCCATCTTTTTTTATAAAACCAATACCGGAAACAAACACTTTCTGCCGCTTGATGTTAACACGTTCGATTGCCCCTTCTTTTTTCTTAAACTGGCCGCGAACAACCCTTACTTTGTCTCCTTTTCTTGCCTGGATTCTGCGAAGACCATACTTCTCACGTAATGGGGAAGCAAGATGAACATGCATCATATTTTTCTGAACATGCAATGGAGCGTTGTACCTGTATTTACGTTGTTTGCGTGGTTGGATGCTTCTGTTCCATGTTGTTGAAAATGTATTTTTTGCCATTATTTGATCCTACACTACCATATGCGCGACTTTCGCTACTGCCGGCCAGCGTTCGGCAACTTCTTTGGCGATGGGGCCTTTAAATATCGTCCCTTTGGGATTTCCTTTTTCATCTTTTAAGACAACAGCGGCATTGTCTTCGAATTTAACTCTCATTCCATCAGCTCGGCGGTATTCTTTTCTTTGACGTACAATAACTGCCAATACGACGGTCTTACGCAATTCTAGTTTTCCTTTCTTAACGGAAGCCAGAACCATATCTCCAATGCCTGCTGCCGGAATACGTCCTCGCACGGTTTTATGTCCCTTCACGGAAAAGATCTTCAGGACTTTAGCGCCGGAATTATCGCATGTAGCAACAAAGGCCTCAGTGGGCAAGGATCGGGTAATTCTACTTTTTAATGCTTTCATTTTCTTTTTTTACGCTCTTGTTTCTTTCTTTTTGGGATTATTTTTTTCAGATGAAGCAGGGGAGGTTTTAGTTGCCTCCGTGGTTGCTGCTTCCTCAACAACATGAATAATCACGTAATTTTTTGTTTTGCTCAATGGCCTAGTTCGAGCAACGACGACTGTTTGTCCCACCTGAGCATCAAGTGCCGGAGGATTATGGACACGGAGACGTGAGCGCCGCATTTCATACCGTTCGTATTTAGGGATATAGTAAGGACGATGCCATTCGATAGTTGCAGATTTATTGATGTCGCGTCGAATGACTTTGCCTTTCAACAATTCTTTTTTAACGGTAAGGCCGCCAGTGAATGGACAATTCTTGTCATAGTATTTACTATCAAAAGCCCGCGCCGGGGCGGGAAATCCTAAAATTTCCTTTTTTACTTTATGTTCTTGTTCTGATGTCATTTTCCTTTCATCCTGTCCTCAGGTCGTCTGAGGAGATCTTTGCCAGCAAGGATCTCGCCGGTCCTTGTGATTTTGAACGTGATATTGTCCTTCAGGAGGACTTTTGTGTCTCCGTCCTGATCAATTCTAAGGGTTGACTTTGTTTCATCAACCACTTTTCCCACCATGCCCAGATGGCTTTTATTCGTGGAATTGACAACACGTATTTCCTCTCCGATGAGCTCGTGAGGGAATATTTTTTTCTTTCCCATGTATCTTTCCTAACCAAAACAGGACTGTTTTGATGAAATGCGGCCATTGCCGACATTTTCTCCATCCCATCTCTTTTCTCTATCCTACATCAATGGTCTCTTCCGGGAAACCAAGATCAGTCAAGGCACTTTTCATCTTTGATTTGTGATTGCCCTGCAATTCAATTTGCTTTCCTTTGACCGTTCCGCCGCAGGCGAATTTGTTTTTCAGTTTTTTAACAATATCATTAATATTAACTTCCTTCTTGAAGCCGCTGACGATAGTGTACATTTTTCCAAATTTTCTTTTCTCTGATTTCACGGTAATTTTTTGCTGCTCACGGGCGATAGTTTCACAGACGCACAAATCTTGAGGTAAACCACATTGATTACACACGCCAACCATCGTTATATCGACTTAACCTCCTTCTCTTTAAGCAATGTTAAGACCCGAGCGATATTTTTTTTTGTCTGTCTTAATTTTCCTGAACTGGAAGCAACGGCACCAGTCGCTACTTGAACGTTGAGTTTAGAGAGTTCTTTTTTAAATTCTTCCAATCTTGTCATTAGATCCTCAGCTGAAGAGGAACGTAATTGTTTTGTTATTTTCATTTTTCAGTTGTTCTCGTTATTCTTCTGTTTCTGATTGTTGTGATGAAGAAGGAACTTGCTCTTCGCTTTCTTCTTTCCCTTCTTCTTTCGCAGCTTCTGTTTTATTTTCCATTTCAGGAACAGCCACTTTTTCCTGAGCAACGGCGTCTTCTTTTTTCTCTTCAGTCATGTTCTTCTTACGCTTACTCTTTTCCACTTTCTTCTCTGCTGTTTCTGTTTTTCGAGACGATTTTTTCTTTTTTGTCGAGGCTACTGTTGTTTCACTTGCCTCTTCTTCAGTTTTCTCAGTTGTTTCTTCCAGAACTGTTATAGGTTCAGATAATATTTCAACATGATCCGGCAACACTAAGTCCGGAGGCATAATAGATACTTTTATGCCGATAATGCCGCTTTTCAGTAAGGCAGTAGTTTGCGCATGCCGAACACCTGTTAAAGCAATATCGCCGCATTTCTTTATATAACCTTGATAAAAACGCCAGCTTTTCGCCCTTGCTCCAGGAATTTTTCCCGAGATAATCAATTCTATGCCCAGAGCGCCAGAATTCAACACATTTTCCATTACTTTATGGCCTACTCCTTTGAATCGAGCAGAACCAAACCGTTCCAAAGAACTGGCAATACGCTGCGCGACAATATGAGCATCCAGAAAAATGTCTTTTACTTCATTAATTTCTATCTGAGGATTCTCTAAATTAAAATCTTTTTTAAGTGTTTTAGTCAAAGCTTTAATGTTTGACCCTTTGGCACCGACAATAAGACTGGGGCGGTTTGTGTGGATAATTATTTTCTCGCCTAAAGGGATCTTTTTAAGAGTGATTTGGGATATTTCTACCCCGCGAAGCTTTTCTTCGATGTATTTCTTGATGTACAATTCTTTTGTTTTCTGAGCAATAAAACCGCGTTCAATCATTGTTGTTCCCCTCGCAAGGTTCCTTTTTGCTTTAATTGATCATACAATTTAGATACATCTTCTGTGTTTTTTTTCTCTTTCTCTCTTTTATTGAATTCTGCTGCATTAGCCTGCACTCGTTCAAGTAAATCTTCCGAAGATAACTCTTGTGGTTTTTGGGCTTGTCTTGTTTCAGCTTGCGGCGATACTCCCCTCGCTGCTGATCTGGGAACTTCTTTTCCCCCTAACTTTTGTCCTGCAATCCCTTCGTTCTTTCCTTCGAAGGTTTTCTCTGCTCCCTGTACCAATTCTTTTGCGGGAAGCCGTTCATTCTTAACATCCTTAAGAACCGCCTGTTTCTTCGCTGATTTCGTTTCTTTCTGCTTCTGCTTTCCCTCTGCGACAACAATCTCTAAATGAGTTCTTTTCTTCGCATGCTGATGTCTTCCACCAGTAAGAGGAATAGATGCTTTGTTGGCAATCAACGTCGTTATTTTAAGTGCGGAGGTGTCTAAACCATTTGCCTGCGCATTTGCTTCAACTGATTTCACCAGCTTCAGAAATTCCCTGGCTGCTTTCTGCGGATAACGACCAGGACCTATACCCGGTTTATGGCCTAGGTCTGTGGTGAACTTTTTGAAAGGGACTGGTTTTTGCAAGGAGATTACTTTTTCAAGGAACTGTTTGGCAAACTGTGTATTCTTATATCGTAAATACCTGCTAATCTCAACGCTGTGTTTTGTGGAAATAGGAAGATTCAACGATCTAGCAGAAGCCGCATGTTCCATTCCAACTTTGGTTTGAGTTGTCATTTTTGTGTTAGCCTTGTCATACTTTGCCATGCTTATCTTGCAGATACTGATTTACTGGACCGTGTCGCGCCAATACCAGCAGCACTGTGGGTAACAGATTTTCGGGTATGTGCAAATTCTCCTAAATAATGACCAAGCATTTCAGCAGTAATGGTAAGAGGAATAAACTCTTTCCCGTTATAGATACGAATGTTTTTTCCAATGAATTGAGGAATGATGATCATGTTCCGACAATGGGTTTTGATATTTTTATCGTCAACTTCAATGCGCTTTAGGAGTATTTGTTGCTGTTCCGTAAATCCTCTTTTGAGGGATCGTCGTTGACGCGCTGGAACTAACCCCATAAACATTTTCAAATCTAATTGTTTGAGTTCCTGTTCCGTTTTGCCTCTCCACGTGAATACTTTTGCCATTGTTTATCCTCTATTTCTTCCTTCCCGTTCTTCGTGGCGCTATTTTACCTACCTTACGTCCAGGCGGTGCATTACGCGGACTTTGCGTCGGTCTTCCTTTAATGTGAGATGAAGACCCACCGAACGGATGATCCACTGCGTTCATGGAAACGCCGCACACTTTTGGATACAATTTATTGCGTGCTTTCATCTTTTTATGCCTTGTGCCTGCTTTAAGGAAAGGTTTGTCTGTCCTGCCTGCACCGGCAAGAATACCGATGGCTGCACGACATGCAGGTAAAAAGAGTTTTTCTTTTTTTGATGGAAGAGCAACTCTTACACCTTCTTCAGACCGTGCTACTACTTTCGCAAATGTTCCTGATGCACGGACCATTTTGCCGCCATCACCTGGCCGCAATTCAATATTATGAATCAGTGTCCCTTCGGGAATCTCTCGTAAGGAAAGAACATTCCCTTCCTTTACTTCAGCACCTGGGCCAACGACAATACTATCCCCTACTTTAATGGTCTCGGGAGCAAAAGCAAGTCTTTTCTCTCCCGTGATATAAGAAACTTCCATCAACGGAGCGCTGTGTCCCGGGCAATGAACCAAGTCCATAACCATTCCGCTTGTTTCCATGAGCGTATGTTTTACTTCTCCTCGAAATCGATGCCCCGGTGAACGATAGGTATTTGTTCCCCTTCCTCGTCGTTGTTGAATTAATCGTTTACCCATTTTAGATCAACCCCAAATCAGCACTAACATCAGAGGCGAGATGTCCTGATCCTAGCTTTACATACGCTCTTTTCTGTCCCTGAAATGAATTATGGATATTAACCTCGGCTACTTTCACATTAAACAGTTTTTCTATGGCTTTCTTCACATCTGATTTTGTTGCTCGAGGATGAACGGCAAACACTAATTTGTTATCGAATTCAATCTGGCGGATGCTTTTTTCAGTTGATAAAGGGTATTTAATAATACTGTGCGGATCAAACTGTTCCCTTTTTTGTACAGGCTGTTCTTTTCCCGTGACTTTCTTTTCTTCTGCCATGTTTACCTAAATAATTTTTCTGTTTCAATTGTTTCCAGAGCATGTTCAGTCCATAATGTGACACGTCCCGGCATTGCTCCAGGTGCAAGAAATTCTACATTAACCGCTTGGGCCGGTACAACATCAATACCAGGTATGTTTGTTGCGGCTTTCAATAATGGACATTCGCCACCAACAACTAAAAGTATCCCTTTCTTACGCCGGTATTTCCGGCCGCGCATTTTACCTATCCCCGCGCGGATTTTCTTAATCAATGAGCGTTGCAATTCATCTTTGAAACCGAGTTGCAGCAACGCTTTTTCCACATCGCTGGTTTTGTTCAACTGTTCGATAAATGAGGAAACAATAAAAGGATACCCTGCAGGAACTTTATGGCCACGCTGCATGACAATATTTTTATTTACCGTAGCAGCCATTGCCGAACGGATGGCCTTCCGATTTTCTTTGATGTTAATTTTCTTCTCAACAATTTTTTCTGCTTTAGGTGGATGCGCTCTTCTTCCGCCGACAGTTTGCGGGGTAGTCGATCCTACCCAGAAAAATCGTGTTCCTCGTCGGGTGTGAATTTTTCGTTTTACCCTACTGATCCCAAAACCATACGTTCCACGATACTTGCGCCGCCGTTTGCTGGTTTCGGAGGAATGCCGCTGCCCAGCTTCTGGATATGCACCATATGCTTGACGTGCAGCGCTTTGCAAGGCATGCACGGCCCGTTTAATCAAATCAGGTCGGTATTCTTCAGTAAACTGAAGAGGCAAAGCTTTTTCTCCTGATTTTACATTTTTTTCATTGACGATTGGTAATTTCATTTTGGTAGCAGGATATTTTTATTTGTTTTATTTTGTGATTGTGTTAATTGTAAATGCCTCTTTCATTATTTTTTTGTTGGGGCGAATAGCAGCGGTAAGAACGACGGGACGTTTTACAGGACCGACAACGGAACCGGCCAGCAGACAATACTGGTTCTTGATCGTTCCATACCGAGTGAGGCCGCCGTCAGGTGTTACTTCCTGACCATTCTCACCAAGCTTGAAGATCTGTTTGTTATATTCTGTTCGTAGATGGTATCCCATTTTTCCCGGCTGGGCAACAGTAAATTCAATCCGTTTTGGCGTCCATGAACCAAGCGTGGCAATTCCCCGCTTCGTTTTTTCTGCTTTATGCTGCCTAATAGGCACACCATAGCGCTTCACTGTCCCCTGAAATCCTTTTCCTTTCGTAATGCCGTGAACATCAACCTGAACACCATTCTCAAAAACAGCGCCAAGCGAAATTTCCTTTCCAAGCATTTCTTTAGCGTAGGCTAATTTGTCTTCTTTTGATCCACCCAGTGCGATCTCAAGTAATTTTGGTTTTTTTGCACCGGTCGGCGTACGTTTCGGATTAGTGTGGACCAATAAACGTAAATCATCAAAACCAGTAACCTCAGCAAGTTTCTTTGTCGTCTTCTTGGGAAGCTGAATTTTTTTGCCAATGGATTTATCCATTTTTTCATAGAGGACGCTGGTTGTTTTACGCATTCCCAACAAAGATGTTGTATAAAAAGCAACTCCTGCCACCGTCATGGGTGGGCAATCAATGATTGTTGCTGGACGAGCAATTTTTTCTCCTTTGGTGAGGGATTTAGGCCGGTTATCAACGGCGATAACATGAGTCATTCCTGCTTTATAGCCAATGAAACCAAGGGGTTTTGCTTTATTCTCAGCAGACCAGGAGGATATTCTAGCTAAACTGTGTTTTGACCTTTTTCGAGGCCAAAACTGCATACTTCCCCGTCGCGGATGACTTACTTTAGGCATAGTTTTCTAGCGAGATAGTAATATCTCTTGTTTCTCTATTGTTTTTTTGTGTAATTGCCTATTTGGGATTTCCATCAAAGAAAGGGTCAGTGATGGTTATCTTATCAGGCTAATCTAACCATAATTATTTAACGAGTCTCGCTCATCAGTGTAATTACGATTGAATATTCTCAAGAAAGTAGGTTATTTATAAAGATTGTGGTGGAATTGAGGGTAAATCAACTAATCTATTCTCGTTAGGAAGACCCCATACCTATTTTAACCCTTTCACTATTCCCAACACTTCTTCCGCATGCCCTTTGACTGAAACAGGACTCCAAACATGGGCAATCTTCCCGGCAGGATCAATTAAAAACGTGCTTCTGATCACCCCCATAAATTCACGGCCCATGAATTTTTTCTTTCCCCAGACGCCATACAGCGCAGCCGCTTTCTTCTCTTCATCACTTAATAACATGATTGTCAAATCCTTTTTCTCTATGAAACTGCAATGGCTTTTCGCGGAATCCGGACTGACGCCAAGAACAACAACATTATGCTTTTCAAATTCAGTTTTTAGTTTTGAAAAATCAATTGCTTCAATTGTACATCCAGGAGTGTTATCTTTAGGATAGAAATAGAGAACAACCCATTTTCTTTTGAAATCAGTAAGGTTTACTTTCTTACCTTCTTGATTTAGTAAAATAAAAGAAGGTGCTTTTTGTCTTGGTCGTAACATTGCCATTTTTTATTATGTTTAATTATATTATCTATTTTTATATTATCATTAATACATGTTTACTTGAAAAATTACTTCTCATGTACTTTTTTCACAATTGAGTCTATAGACACTACGTTTTCAACGTCATGGCCAGAGCCAAGGAAACCCACTTTAAGCCAATTTTTTCGTCCGCATTCATTACACACAACACTTTTGTAATGCTGTTCTTCCCGATCGCCCCATTCGGAATGGCAGCAAAGAGAATCCAATTGATGGCCGCAGTAACACTGTTCTATCTTCATGCGAACGCACCGAACAAGTGATAAGGTTTATATAGCTTGCTCTTTTTGAAAAATGCATGAATTATCTCTTTACCAATATCCTCGGCAGTTTCGTGCTAGATGAAAAAATAAAGATTGTTGATTCCATTGTATTCAAAGATGCCGATGAGTATCTCCGCAAAGAAAAATCAGAAGCAAAACTGCAAAAGAAACATAACACGCAACCCCTGCCTCAAGAAAAAATAGCAATGGTTCTCTCTCTCTTCAAAGACAAAAGATATTATCAGGACTTTTACACCAAAAATCTTCAGTTGACAAAACAGGCCATCAAAAATTCCGTCAATGAAGACCAGTTAATTCTGCAGACGATCGGCAATATCTCCGAGTTGGATAAAGTATCGAACATTCTCGTCAAACGGCTGCGGGAATGGCATAGCTGGTATTATCCGGAATTGTCTGAAAACGTCAGCAGTCATGAAAAATATATAGATTTAGTATTAGAAGGAAAACGAAACACCACAATGGGCGCTGACCTGGGAGAAGAACATGTTGAGGAAATGATGTTGTTGGCAAAGGAAATACGCACATTGTACGACTTGCGGAAAAAACATGAGAAGTATTTGGAACAAATTATGAAGCCTTATTGCCCTAACCTGCTGGAATTGGCCGGGGCGACGATCGGCGCAAAATTGATTGAGCTCGCCAGAGGATTGAAAAGGCTGGCGATGCTTCCGGCCTCGACGATTCAGTTATTGGGAGCGGAGAAAGCGCTGTTCCGGCATCTGAAAACAAAAAGCAGAAGCCCGAAATACGGCGTGCTGTTCCAGCACCCTTTCGTCCAGAAAGCGCAAAGGCAAGAACGGGGGAAAATGGCCCGGGTGCTGGCAGATAAACTTTCCCTCTGCGCCAGGCTGGATTATTTCAAGGGAGAGTTTAAAGCGCCGGAATACAAGAAAATGTTAGAGGAAAAAATCCGATGAGCCGAAAAATTATACCGCACAAAGTGTTTGAACTCTACCAGGAAGCGCGAGGGAAACGCATCTTTACAAAAAGCATTCTCCCGGGGAAAGCGCCATTTGATGAACGCATCGTTAAAGACGACAATGAAGAATACCGTGAATTTGATCCCATGCGAAGCAAGCTTGCGGCGGCAATTGTTAAAGGATGCACCAATGCCGGCATTCGTAAAGATGATGTTGTTCTTTATTTAGGAGTGAGCCATGGCTACACGGCATCATTTGTTTCCGACATGGTGGGAACGGAAGGAGTAATTTTCGGCATCGACCCTGCCCCGCGGGTGATACGTGATTTAGTGTTCCTTGCAGAAGACAGAAAAAATATTGTTCCCATCTTAGCTGATGCCAATCATCCTGATGAGTATCTTGACAAAGTATGCGCGGCAGATATCGTCTATCAGGACATCGCCCAAAAAAACCAGGCGGAGATTTTCATTAAAAATTGCCATCTCTTTCTCAAGAAAGGTGGGTATGGGCTGCTGGCGGTAAAGGCGCGAAGCATTGATATTGCCAAAAACCCAAAACTACTTTTTATCGAAATACGAAAACAGCTGGAAGCAATATTTACGGTAATTGATTACCGTATCCTTGACCCTTTAGAAAAAGACCATTGCTTGATTATTATTAAGAAATAAGTTTAATTTAAATCGTAATCTTTTAGATTATAAACCTTGGGAAAATAGCTTATTTTGTACTCTTTGATATACTCCATATGATTAATGTTTTTGATGTTGGTTGGAAAAGCTTCTCTCAAATTAGAAATAAATTGTATTAGTTCCTGAGAATTAGAGAATTGAACTTCAATCTCAAAGTCGTATCCACCTAGTGCTTCCGTGTTGTAAACAACATTAGGATTTTGTGTGATATACGTTTTTATTTTTTGTAAATCTTGTTTTGTTACGTCTTTAAGTTGAATAAATAGTTTGTAATATTTGAATCCTAATAGGTCAGTATTAATAAATGGACGATAGCCGAGAATTATCTTTTGATTTTCTAATTTTTGGAGTCTGTATCTGACAACTCTCTCCGTTTGATTGATTTTTTTTGATAATTCTAGACTCGTTTGCCTGGCATTTTTTGTTAGTTCTTTGAGTATCGTTAAATCAACAGTGGTTAAAGGAAGAATTTTTGGATTTTCGCCTATGATCAATTTTCTATCTCTATTCTTCTTTTGTGGATAAATAAATGAACGTTCAAAATTTAGAAATTTGGTCATTAAAGAAATCCAGCGATTTTCGATGTAAGCCCCATATTTTTCATAAAAATTATTCCAGAATTTCATAAACTCAAATTCGTTTTTAGCATAGATAGCCATCCAAATATCCCAATTTCCCAGAACAGAAACTATCCAACCAGCATGATTTTTGAGGTAGTTGATAATATCCTGTTCTTTTTCTTTGGTTACATTTTCTAATTTGAGAGCGATGCGATAAAGTTGTAACCCTAATTTTGTGTGGTCTATGACTGGATAATAAGAAATGATAATTTCCTGCTTTTCCAACCGTTTAATTCTGTAATTGGTTAATTGCTTTGACAATCCGACAATTTTTGCTATGGAGCTGTCCGGCATTCTTGCGCCCATATCTAAAGCTAGTAAAATCTTCCGGTCCTTGATGTCCAGTTCTTCCATCATCATTTACAAATAAACTACTCTTTTATTTATAAATTTGTCGTTTTGTAAAATAATGTTGCAGGTATATTTTATATAATTCCAATAATACCATTTAACAATAAAAAAGCGCAACAACAAAATGGCAAAAAAATATCATATAATTTACGAAGTTCCACCAGAAATCGGTACGGGAAATGCACCAAGAGTATGTAGGGAGACAGTTACATCAAGACAAAGATTCTACGAAGAGATGAATTTTCTTCTTAACAGAAATGAATCTCTACTTGGCGTTATTATTACAGGGAGCAATTTTGGTGATGGTGACGAGATACGTCAGTTGGCAAAATTTAGGAAGTATGTAGTTGATTTAGAATATTTAGTTCAAGGTGGCAAAAAACTTTGAGATGAGGAATAAACAAAATGACAGAATACAAAAAAATGAAAGTTCTTGTAGCTGATGACGATGAAAGACTCGCGAGACCTGATCTTGTTGATGCACTAAAAGAACTTGGATTTCAGGAGATTTACGAAGCGAGTGATGGTTCAGAAGCATATGATATGTTTTTACAAAAAAATCCCGATATTATTCTGTTAGATACAGAAATGCCAGATTCTTATGGGTATAATATCTGCCGTAGAATCCGTTCTCAGCCTGAGGGACAAAGGATAAAGATTATTGGAATGTCAAATACACCGACAAGAGAATATTCTGAAAAATGGAATGCAGCCGGAGTAGATTATTTTGCTGATAAAGTAAGATTTTTTGATCCTGATTATTATGGTGATCCAGACTTTTCATTAGAATGTATTATACAGAGAGTTCTTAGAAAATAACGCGTCTTAACCCCACCCTATAAAGTCAATAGTCTTTTTTAGTGCCAGCTCCAAGTCTTTAGAAATGAGCGTCAGCGTGGTATCCAAAAAAGCAAGAAACGAATTAAACAGAATAATGTTTATATAAAATAAAAATATCTCTACCGTATGAGAATTCTGACGTGGAACGCTTTTGGGCTTCCATTCTTGCCGGGCAGGTCTGACAGGTTGGATGATATCCGCAATAGTATGCTGCAAGAAAAGGTGAAGGTAGCTGGCTTGCAAGAAGTGTTGTTTGGCGCAGATGTGGAACAACTTTCCACGACGAATGGCTACCGTGCCTTTCATCATCCCGGAATGATCTTTACAAAAGGAGCGTTAGTTAGTGTAATAGAAGAAAATTTCCTTCCACAAGAGCCAAAAACAGAAATGCACACTTATACAAAACAGGGGCGCTGGTGGCGTCATCCGGAACAGTTCTTTGACCGCGTAGCAAGGAAAGGGTTTCAGGTAAGTGAACTATACAACCAAGAGCTGGGCAATTTTGTTTTCGTGAATACCCATCTTCTGTGCCCTTCCCCCGAAGGAAATTATCAGGATCCGCACCTGCAAAGCCAACTTGCGCAGTTGTTAGAATATGTAGGACAAAGAGTTCAACAAAAAGAAAATGTTGTTCTTGTCGGGGATTTAAATTTCACTCGGGAAACGCCGTTATACGGACAGCTTACACAAAGATTGCAGGATTGTACTCCCGAGGCGCCGGGTGTTGATTACATCCTTGCAAGTGAAGGAATACGCTGCCAGGAATGGGATATTGTTCCTTATACCCCTCATTTTGGAAAACGAAGTTTTCTCTATCCCAGTGATCACCCCGGAATTATTGCTAATCTCACCGTTGTGTAAAACTCAAGGTTTATAAATCCAAAAATTATCTTTCCATTATGAGCATCGTACGGGAAGCGGCGCACTTGTACATTTATTCCAAAAAGTTAAACACTCTAGAAAAACAACTGCCAAGCCTGAGCAAGAAAGCAGAAAAACATAAAGCAAAGCTGGAAAAAACAACAAGCGAATC
>JAGVYN010000040.1 GCA_018303265.1 Candidatus Woesearchaeota archaeon | reverse complement strand
TTGCAGCACCTCGATCTATTTTTGAAGAGATTTGTACGATAAACACAAGCTCTTTAACAACCTCTTTTAAAGCTTAAGAAATTTTGATCTTAACTTAGATTTAATTTTCGGAAACGTATTTATAAATGTTATGAAAATCTTTAACAAAATGTGGGGATTGGCGAAACCATAATTATTTTTTTTCTTCAATCTGCTTCTTTTTCTTCCTTTCAGGTTCAGCAAGATAATTTTCAGAGGTAGATACTTTTTGTACACTTTGCTGTTCCAATTCTCTCCTCGCTACTCCTGCAACGATTCCCCCTCTCTTTGCCGCCTCTTTATTCTCAAGAAACCCCTGAGCGTCTTTATCTCTCGCAATTCTGGTAGTAGACGCTTCGCCAAGCATAGTAAAGATCAATTCCAAATCATTCATATGATCTCGTAAATTTTCTCTTTTCAGCCCTTTGAATTGCTTATATTCGCTCGGCGTCATACCAAAAGTGGCTTTTGATATCTCCGATGTGAGAATTGCATACGCTCTTTCTTCCAGCAAGCCCCTTTTCTTCCACTCATCTGTGAGTTCATCCCTTACGACTATGCCTCTCACACGTTTCTCAATCCAGTCAGCAGAGTAGCCTTTTGCTTTGTAGAGTTCTTTCATGCGTTTTTGGGCCAGTTCTGGATTTTCTATTTCCTGTACTCTGTCATAACCTACTTGAGCTAACCATAATTTAAGCGGCTCTGCTTTAGGGGAGGGGACGGATTGAACAAGCCTAAATGCGCCTTTCAGAGAAACACAGTTAAGTTTTTGTATTCCACCCAAGGTGTCTATTGGAAGGGGGGTGGCAATTTGCCCCCACCCTTGAGAAAAACCTTCATCTCGTCTTCTCATATCCTTGAGGTAACCGCTCGGATCTGCACTGTCCGTGAGAATAAAAATAATGTCAGTAGCTACAAACCACCATTCGTCATTAAACCAGGTTCGCCTAACTTTCGTTCCCTGAAAGAAAATTAACCCTTTTTGAGCCTCTTCTACCATCTCAAATATTAAAAACAACTTTTAGTTTAAATATTTTCTTACGTACAATTTACTCTGATTCTCCTAAACTTTAGCCCTACACTTCTTCCATCACTTTTTTATCTACACTTCTTCCATCACTTTTTTATATTCCTCCTGCTTTATTATACTAATGGCTTCCGTGATAGATTATTGTACTGAAGGACCCCGTATTTTCGTGACTGGTTGGAAACGGCGCCTGTTCCCGAAACGGTATGAGGGTAATGCAGAAAAGATCTGCACGCAAATTGTGGAAGATTGCTGGAATGGACGATATTTTCAAACGTCGACCGGAAACTTTGCTGAATTCTGGACACGTGATTTTGGAATGTGTGTGAAGTCCCTCTTAGCTCTGGAGTATGAACCGGAAGTCCATAAAACGTTACGCTATGCTTTGAATCGGTTCAGGAAATACGGCAGGATAACTACCACCATTACCCCTTCCGGGAAACCCTACGATTTTCCCACGGTTGCAGTTGATTCTGTACCGTGGCTGATTCACAGCATCAAAATTTCCAGGTTTCCGTACCATTCCTATAAAGCATTTCTCAACAAAGAGATCCTGAAATTCGTAGAGAAATTCATTAATCAACAAACTGGTCTCGTTACACCTGATGAGCATTTCTCATCCGTCAAGGATTTTGCCATTCGCAAGAGTTCCTGCTACGACAACTGCCTGGCAGGATTGCTGGCCAAGGATCTTAAGAGCATGAAACTTGTCAATCCCTTCAAGAGATTCGATTATCCAGATCTGCTCACACGTCATTTCTGGAACGGATCTTTTTTTTATGATGATCTCAGTAAAAAATGCTACGTCGCAGGCGATGCCAATGTGTTTCCTTTCTTGTTGGGATTGGTGAAAGATACAAACGATAAGGAAATGATGACATCGGCAGTAAAATCTATCCAAAAGGCAGGATTAGATTCACCATTTCCCTTGAAGTATACTGCATCGAGGAAAGACATTCGTTTCATTTGGCAGGAGATATTCCTGCGCAATTATGAAAGCAACGCCCTCTGGATGAATTTGGGGCCATTGTATGTCAAATTGGTGAAAAGCATTGACAGGGAAAAAGCGAGAGAATATCAAGAAAAATATACACAAATGATTGAGAAGCATGGCAATTTTCTGGAAGTGTTTACCCTCGCAGGGAAACCGTACCGTACGCCGTTTTATTATTGCGATTCAGGGATGGTATGGGCAGCGAATTATGTGACGCTGTGAAAATTAAATAGATGACTTTTTAACAATAAATTTTATAAAAATTCAAGTTATAAATATTATATGTGGTCGAAGTTTGCAAACAGTCCTTTTTTTAATGATATAGGAAAACTGTACCACCTCTTGATTGATCACCTGAAAGAACCGATTCTCATGCTCCCATCTCCTCTCCAGAACACAGAGCCCTATGCAACAGCCTACAACAAGAGAATTCCCTTTTGGAAAGAAAAAGAAATAGGTATGTTAGTCATGCAAGAAAGAATAGATAAGTACCCTCATGATTTATATAAATTCTATAAACATCATAATAAGTGTAAACATCTTTACAAATCTATCGAGAACCTTGTCAAAGAAAAAGATGAAAATCAGATAAGACAGAAGTTCCTTTCTCTTTTTCAGCAGGGTCAGCATTTTTCTAAGTATATAAACAAGAGAAGAGAAGATTATACCGGTAATGGGTTATTTTTTATATTTCACGCCGTTATGGTAGAAGAATATTCTATAAAGATAGATAAGTTGAGTTCATCTGACGAAAGGCTTTTACAACTTATTTTTGGGGGGTTTAAGTGCTCATCTTTATTCTGACCGCCTGGAAGAACTCGTGGAGACCTTTCTCACTGAATTTAATTTTGACATTACTAAGGATGATCTACCAGACATGGATAATATGATTTATTTGCATTTTTTAAAAAATTAAGATAATACTTTTCTCAAACATATATTTCGCACTATAACAATAATTTAAAACCAACACTCTTGTTCTTTCTTATGCCTTACATCTCCATCGTTATTCCCGCCCATAATGAAGAAAATTATATCCGCCAAACACTGCACAGCATACACAATCAAACATACCAAGATTATGAAGTTATTGTGGTGACGAATGGCTGCACGGATGCAACGGAAGAAATTGTCAGAAGAAGAGAGAACGATAAACTGAAACTCCTTTCCCTGCCGATCGCCAATGTTTCCCGAGCGCGGAATTATGGCGCTGGAAAAGCGCAAGGAGAGCTTCTTCTTTTTTTGGATGCGGACACGCGCTTGGAACAAGATTCACTCCAGAAAATAAAAGACCAATTTCTCTCATCCCATGCTATTGCCACAACAAAAGCAAAACCGGATTCCCCAGAATTAAAATATACGTGGGCATTGTGGTTTAAGAATATGTACCTCCGCACAAAGCTGTATGAAGGCTGCAGCGGCGCACTCATCTGCCGGAGGGAGGATTTTGACAAAGTCAATGGCTATGATCCCGAAATTATTGTAAAAGAACACAGAAAATTAATTATCAAACTGAAAAAAGCAGGTAAATACAAATGCCTGGATACCACCGTAACCACATCCATGCGCCGCTTCCAGCGCTGGGGATTGCTGAAAACGACCGGCTTCTGGCTTGGCCAATGGGTTAAAGATTATGTAGGGGATTTAAAGAAGAGCAAGTATGAGAAGATCAGGTAATATTTCTTCTCTTTTCATTATTTCACCTTTTCATTACTTTTTCTACTTTCATTATTTTTTCTAAAAAGGCGATGACAGGTTCTGGATCAGACCTGCCAACGGCTAATCGTATCAGGCCGGGAGGCGTTCCAGTTCCAAAATGGCTTTGTCCGAGGAGCAAGTATTTCTCCTGCCCGAACCCAACTTCGCAGGAAATGGGGACGTTCTGGTATTCACAGACTGCTTGTACAACGTTCTTTTCTTTTTCCTGTTTTTCTTGTTCCGAATGTCCGGCAAGCAGAAAGCTGATGACCGCTCCAGCTGAGCCGTATCTTGTTTCCTTTTCTAAATCTGGATACAACACTTTCTCAACAGCCGGTGAGGAACAAAGATATTCCACCAGCGGTGCAGCATTCTTGAGATAGGCTTCCATGCGCTCGCCTTGCAAAGGAATCCTTCGATACAACTTTTGAAGCACTTGCTGGTCAGCCACATTGCCATGAATCCGCTGAAACTTTCGCAAGGAACGCATGCAGGACGCTGATGCTGTACATATTCCTGCTAAAATATCGGCCTGTCCGCTGAGATATTTGCTTGCACTTTGGATAACGATGTCCGCGCCTAAACGGAACTGCTGCTGCAGGTACGGAGGAAGAAGGGTGCTGTCAACGATCATGGGAAGATCATGCCAGTCAGCAATCTGACGCAAAGCTCGGGTGTTCGTATACTTCAGTTGGGGGTTGCTCAGCGGCTCGTAATACAAGGCAACAATATTTCCTTGATTGTAGGCAAGAATCTCAGCAACCATGTTCGGTTTTCCCATGTCCACGGGGATGCTCTTACCGAAGCCGAGCTGTGGCACGTAGTCGTGAAAGAGAGACCGAGTTTCCGGATACAACTGATCGCCGACGACAAAGTGCAGCTCTTTTCTGTTTGCACTCGGCGGGATGAAGTAACTCAGGAAATGAATCAATGTAGAAATCGCCGCCATGCCGGAAGGAAACACAGTTGCATCAAGATGCTCAGACGCAGCAGGGGCATAGCCAGCTTCCATCTGCACCGCAAGTTTTCGTACAGCATCTTCCAGAGGGCTTCCACCGCGGGCATAGGCATGCTCTGCACGTGTACAATTTAAGAGTGGTCTGCTTATGGTTATGCCGTCGGAAGCAAGGTCAGGCTGTGGAAGTGGCAGAGAAAACTGCGGATCAAAAGACTCCTCATTACGAAGCATTCTGTCCCGAAAATCTTTCCATTCTTGATTATACCAGAAGTTCTCTATGTTCTCTCGCCAGTGGGTCATAACCAAAATGAAATCGTCTAAATTTATAAATCTTTATTTCTTTTTAGTAGTAAATAGAACATGCTTCCGAAATATTAATAAATTTGCGTAAAGGGAAGTCGAATATGCCTTTTCAACCAAAAAGCCTTGATGAGTGTCTTCAAGATGTGAATAGTGTTCTTCATGACCCTTGGTTTAACGGCTGGGATATTACGAAGACGCGCAACGTAGAACAGCATTTGGCGTATCTCACTCATGCCCCAAGAGGGCATAATTTTGAAGATAGTTCTGTTCAATCCCATACCGCAGCTGAAGCTCTCGCTAAGATTCGCCAGAAAAGAGCGTACCTGACTGCTTCTCAAATGCGTTCTCCAGGCTACCATGAATTGGCAAACTTATATTATGCTCTAATGATCGGAAGAAGCACGCTGGGCTGTTATGATGATTCAAGACAATTACGTCTATTTCGGGGAGTAGCTGGAATGCTGCAAGAGCAGGGGAGAAAGCATCCCCGCGTACTGCTGCTTGGCTTCTCAACGGTGTATTCTCTGGAAAACCTGGCTGCCTTGCTTGATCTGAATGGGTTGGAGACTGCGGATATTATGGCTTTTGATAAAAGCAGTACGCCGTTGCGTGATGCCCAATTATATTGTAACGAACAGTTGTATGATAAAACTATCTCCTACTGGCAAGGAGAAGCACAACAGCTTCCTTTCCCTGATGATTCTTTTGATCTTATCGCGACTCATCTGTTTTTTACCCATATTCCTGACGGTGAGAAGAGACAGGTTATTCGTGAAGTACACAGGACGCTGAAGACTGATGGTTTTTTTGTTGATCAGGAGTTGCTCGTTCCTGCTCACTTTGAGAAAGAGGAATACGTTCGTGCATTCCGCGGCATTGCCGGCCGCTATCTGCATTCTGATGATAATCGTTATATCAAGAAAACAATTGCGTCTCTTATGATGCAATTTGCTTCTCACCACCACTTTTTTCCTTATCATACCATGTTAGACATTGAACGCGATTTCGAAGCAGAAAACTTTCCCGCCGAACTTCAGTTTGCAGAAAGCAGGCCTATTTATACATCGAACAACCGTTTGGTGCACTGGGATGCGTTTAATATCAAATCACAGAAATAAAGTTCTCTGAATTTCCATGAAATACAACAACACTTCCATGAACAACAACAGAAGATTATTAAATAATTCTTTTTTCTCTTTGTATTAGATGATCATTACCATTTCCGGCACACCGGGCAGCGGGAAAAGTACGGTCGCCAAAATTCTTGTAGAGAAGCTAAAAGCGGAACGCATCTACGTTGGCGGGATACGAAGAGAAATAGCCCGAAAGAAAGGCTGGACTTTAGAAGAATTAAACAAGTATGCGCAGACGCATCCTGAAACAGATGTTGATGTCGATAAAGACGTAACCGTACAGGCACGGCAATTAGAAAAAGCAGGAAAAAAAGTGATTGTGGAAGGAAGAACGCAGTACCATTTCCTTCCTGAATCAATCAAGATCTATATTAAAGTTGAACCGGAAGAAGGAGCGCGTCGCATTTGGAACGATTTACAGGAAAAAGAACTGCGCGACCAGCGCAATGAAGGAAATATTGCTTCTTTTGAGCAGATGAAGCTGCGGATGAAACAACGACAGCAAGAAGATATTAAACGATACCAGAAATATTATTCGATCAATCCGTATGATGAATCGCATTATGACCTCGTTGTCGATTCAACAGCCATTTCCGCTGAAGAAGTAGCAGAGAAAATACTTTCCTATGTGAAAAAATATCTGAGAAAACAAGAAGCTAATAAAAGTCAAAACAAAAACTTATAAATAAGCAGTTAAATTCAGATTTACATGGCAGAAAAAGTGCAGCATCATGATTTTGTGGAAGTAAATTATACTGGCAAACTCGCTGACGGCACGGTCTTTGATACCACCGTAGAAGCTGTTGCGCATAACGCTGGATTGCCCCATCAGCATGGCGGGGTAAAACCGGCTATTGTGTGTGTTGGTGAGAAACAACTTCTTCCCAGTTTGGACGCGGATCTTGTTGATAAAGAAGTGGGAAAAGAGTACACAACCATACTGCCGCCGGAATCTGCGTTTGGCAAGCGTGATATTAAAAAAATGCGGATTGTTCCTATGAGTACGTTTAAGGAACAGAAGGTGAATCCACAGCCGGGACTGCAGGTGGATATCGATGGAGAGCTTGGGGTTATTACCAGAGTTGCCGGAGGAAGGATCATTGTCAATTTTAACCATCCACTAGCAGGAAAAGAAGTGACGTACACGTTTACCATTACTAAGAAAATTACCGATCTGCAAGAACAGATTTCAGCTTTTCTTCAGTCTGCGCTCCATATACCTAAAGAGAAAATAACCGTTCAAATAAATGAACAGAAAGCAACCGTGGAATTACCATTCGCTTTGCCGCTGCAATTTACGGAAGCAATCGGAAAGAAAGTAGCGGAACTTACAAAAATGAAAGAAGTGAGTTTTACAGCTAAAACAACGAAAAAAGAGTAAAAATAGTTTAAAAAAGAGTAAAATCAAGTAAAGATAATTTAGGCTTTTGGGATATATGTTTTCAGCGCAATAATCTTTATATACCACTTGGCATTCAGTTTTTTCAGGTGAGAGAAATGTATCCTGAAGAAGAAAGAGGGGGACAGCTAGGCCAACGGATGCAGATCCAGGCACAACCTATTTCTCATAATAAAGCAAATGAAGATATTGATGCAGAACTAGAAAAGCTTATTGCCAGTCAAAAAACACGCATTAAAGTTATCGGCTGCGGCGGTGCGGGCAATAACACGATTAATCGCATTGCAGAAGTTGGCATCAAGGGAATTGAAGCCATTGCGATCAATACAGATGCACAAGATTTGCTCTATACAACAGCAGATAAAAAATTATTGATTGGCAGAGAATTGACTGGGGGACTCGGTGCCGGAGCAAACCCTAAGATTGGAGAAGATTCAGCCAAGGAAAACGAGCCTGAACTTAAAAAACTCATCTCTGGTTCAGACATGATTTTTATCACCTGCGGACTGGGAGGGGGAACAGGCACGGGAAGCGCCCCGTTTGTAGCTCAGCTGGCAAAAAAGATGGGTATTTTAAGCGTGGGCATTGTTACTATGCCTTTTACCATGGAAGGATCGCACCGCTTTGAAAATGCCCTTATCGGATTAGAGAAACTAGAACAGACTGTGAATACCTTAATTGTCATTCCTAATGAAAAATTATTAGAACTAGCACCCCAGCTGCCGCTGCAGACTGCATTCAAAGTTGCTGATGAAATCTTAACAAATGCCGTGAAAGGCATCGCTGAATTAGTCACGAAAGCAGGATTAGTCAATCTTGATTTTGCGGATGTGAAAGCGATCATGAGCGAAGGCGGTGTGGCGATGATTGGTGTTGGCGAATCTGATGCTGAGAACCGGGCAGAAGAATCTGTGGAAAAAGCGCTGCATAACCCGCTTATTGATGTTGATATATCACAAGCCACGGGAGCGCTGATTAATATTTCCGGCGGGGAAAATTTGACTCTTGACGAATCAAGGAAAATCGTGGAACGGGTAGCAGAAAGCCTTGATGCCCATGCCAAAATAATCTGGGGCGCGCAGATCTATAAAGATCTGGAACGAACCGTGCGCACCATGTTAATAATCACCGGCGTCAGTTCCGAGCAGATTTTCGGCGAAGGAAATCAATACTTTGAAAAAAAGAAGAATGCCATGGAATCGGAGTTAGGAATTGAGTTTATGAATTGAGTTTGTGAGAGCCGCATTGATTTTGTTCAAATATTTTAGGGAGATTTGTTTATGGGGATTGAAGTAGAGTTTAATCCTGATCTTGCATTACGTTCCATAGAACAGTATAGAAATGGCACGAGGTCATTGGAAGAATGTATTCCTGATCCTCTGAAGG
>JAGVYN010000039.1 GCA_018303265.1 Candidatus Woesearchaeota archaeon | reverse complement strand
GTAACAATCAGCTTTGCTAACTGTTCTTTGTTTGATTCTGCACCTTTCCCGGTCATGGCCGTAATTGCTATATTACATAACATCTCATCATTGTTCAAGGAAAGTGGCATCGCGATATTTTTCAGAATCTTCTGCGCTTCCACTTCAGCTAGTCGATATCCCTTTGCCAAGACGGTAGGATGAATTTCCTGATCAAGCAAATCTTCTGCTTTTTTAAGCAGTTCTCCGGCAATAACAACAGCAGTGGTTGTTCCATCTCCCACCACATCTTCCTGAGTTTTTGCTACTTCCACAACCATTTTCGCCGCAGGATGCTCAATGTGCATTTCTTTCAAAATGGTCACTCCATCATTCGTAACAATAACATCACCCACAGAATCAACAATCATCTTATCCATGCCTTTTGGTCCCAACGTGGTACGCACCGCCTGGGCGACGGCTTTGGCAGCGAGAATATTGTTGTGCTGGGCATCTCTGCCAGTGGTGCGTTTGGTATCTTGTGCGTTTGGTATCTTCCGGAAGAATAAATATTGGTTGAACATTATTTGACATAACTTGGCCTCCTCACCCTTGTTCAAAAATGGGATTGGCGTTTTATAAATATTGTGGAAGAAACCAATCATCCCACTACAACAATATTTATTAAGCAAAATTGTCATCCGTTTTATACTTTGGCAAAGATCATTTTCTTGGGTACAGCCGGGGATTCCGCAGTTGTAAGCAAGCAACTTCGGGCATCCGGAGGGATTGTTTTACAGATTGAAGAGTTACAATTTCATCTTGACCCAGGTCCTGGTGCATTACAAAGAGCGAAAGAATTTGGAGTCAATGTGCATCATACTTCAGCTATTCTTGTGTCCCACAACAATATTAACCATTGCAATGATGTAAATGTCATTGTTGAAGCCATGACCCACGGGGGTATTGAACACAGAGGGATTGTGCTGGGATGCAAATCGGTCTTACAAGGAACAGAAGAGATTAGTCCTTATCTTACAAAATACCATCAAAATTTAGTGGAAAGAATTATCCCCCTCGAAAGGAATCATAAAGTCGGTATTGAGCTGGTAGAAATCCATGCTCTTCCGGCAGAATATACCGATCCCACAGCCATAGGCTTCAAATTCTTCTGTCCCAGATTTACTCTCAGTTACACAGGAGCTACAGCTTTAACTCCCCAGCTCTTCGAGGGATTAGTTGGAACAGATATTCTCGTCGCAAGCGTTCCTTATCCTGGAGAAAAAGCACAAGGGCAGAATTTGGATACGCATTCTGTTATCAAGCTCATTTCACAAATACGCCCCAGACTAGCAATTCTTACTCATTTTGGGCTGGATATGATCAAAGCAGATCCTCTGGTGGAAGCCCGAGAAGTGCAGCGCATTACCGGCGTGCAGACAATTGCCGCACGGGATGGATTGGTCATCTCCTCAGAAGGATTCAAGGAATACACGTCCCCGGTTAAAGGATTTTAATTGTTCTTGTTGCGACCGCTTAAAAGATCATATCAGAACACCAAGCACCCAGACCAGGCCTAATCCCAGAAAACATCCTAAACCGATGAACGGCATCGCCGGATAAAACTTCTGCTCATTCCCTTTCCATAATAAAAACGCCAGACCCAACCCTGCAAAAAAAGGGATGATTAAACTTTGCCAGAGGCCTATATCTTTCAAAATAACACCGGCAAAAATCAAGGGAAATCCTATATCCCCGCCGCCCAGAAGAGCTGTCCTCACTTTCATTGGTATTTTTGCTTTTGCTGTTGGTTTCTTTTTAGCAGCGGAAACCTGCGCTTTTCCTAATTTATACGAAATAAGCAAGCCGGCAAAGACCTTGGCTTTCGTTTGTGATTTCGCCAAGGTGATCATATGTTTTGATTTCCAAACAGCGTACGCATCATACACCGCAATCAAGATGAGGAGAATGCTTACCGACCATAGATTAAAGAGAGGAACAAAAATCGCCGCCAAGCCGCCGTAGATAAACAGTTCCGTAATGTTCTGCACCCAGACATTGGGCCGGAAAATTTTCCAGGCCCCGGCCACCAGCGCGATCACAAAAGCGATAGCGGGTTTGAGAAAGGCAGCAAAGGCTATCCCCAGAGCGAAAACAACGGCGAGGAAAAACCAGAATTTCCAAAGCCATATCAGATTATATTTCAGGAGAAGAAGCACTAATCCAGTTCCAACTAAAATCGCAATGATAACAGGAAGAAAAGATGTTTTCTCTTCCAAGGGCGGCCGTTCGCCGATGGGTAGTTCTCCAAAAACTGTTCTGCCTTCTTCTGCGCTTTTTTCAACATCAATATAATTGTAAAGTATTAAAATGCCCATAAACTGCGCCAGGAGAAACGTCATCAAGAGAATAGCCGTTATCTTCCAGGTATGTTTCATAACAGAAAGACAAGCAAATGAGTTTAAAAAGTTTTACCTAACTAAGACAATAAGCGCTACCCAATCCCATCAAATCGGAGGGTGAATTTATTTTCCTTTTTGTCTTTCTTCACAAATTCTGTAAACAAAGGAATTTTAATGGGCACCGCAAACCGAGTAAATGTTGAAGTTACTAACGCTTCTCCTTTATCCAAAGAAGCAATATTCCGGCTGTCCTGACTTAAATCCTGAGGAGAAGACTCAATCACCGCCTGCCGTTCCGAATTCATCTCAATACCAAGAATAATTTTGGTATTCATATTAGCCAAAATAGTTTTGGGAATCTCAGAAGGAAGCTGAGTGATGGCAACTAAACCTACATTGAATTTCCGCCCTTCCCGCGCAATACTTTCAAAGATATTACTACCCTGTTCTAATACATTTTTCCCTAACACGCGAGGCGCTTCCTCCAGTACGATGGAAATTACCGGCTTATTGTCCAGCACGCCTTCTTTCTTATAATATTTATAGCGGTCGAAGATTTCTGTCGTGATCATGCTTCCTACTAAAATTTCCAAAGCGCCGGAAAATAAGCTGGTGTCAATAATGACGGTCTTGCCCTGCTCCAATTCCCGACAGATGTCCGAGATAGTATTTTCACCAGAAGTAGCATCAAAAATGCCCTGGCAGGATAATTGCCCCTGATGTAATTCCAACCCTAATAACGAAATCAATTTCCGCTTGACGACCGCGATAGTATCTTCATGGAACTTAACTCCTTCGATGCGCCGTTCTTCGACGACCGCTTTAATCCATTCTGCACCAAAAATTTTGTGGTAGGCATGAAAACAATCCCGCTGCGGCGGTGTCAAAGGGACTGCACCATAAAAGTGGTCCGGTTTTATTTTGGCAAGATTTATTTTTAACGTTCTTGCTCCCGGCGGCGGATTGCTGGGAGTATAATATGCCACTTTGTTTTTCTCCGGATGATCTTTCAACCCTAATCCCGTCCGTCCATAATATTCATCGTGCGGATCGAGCACCAGCATGCCGACGTAATCCTTCCCGGCCACGTCCCAAAGGATAGTGGACATTAAGTTTGATTTTCCTTTTCCAGTACTTGCTGGAATCAGCACATGGTGGCTAAATACCTCTTTTCCAGGGAGGAAAATATCAAAATCCATCTCTTTGCTTCCACTTCGTAATTTTCCCAGGAAGAAAGGAGTGGTTGGTTTGGTGATGAATGATAAATCTTCTTTATTAATTTCCCTTACTTTAGCAAAGAATGCCGGCAATTTCTTACACGTTTTGCTGGAACTGCCCACGTTCAAGACGGGCTTCAATAACGCTAATTGATAATTGCGCAGCCGGGCATCCATCAAGCCGAAACCGCTTTCTTCTTCAAGATTCATGCCCGCAACCATTTCCAGATTTTGCTGGGAAATCTGGCTGCCATACACAAGATCGTACACCTGCAGGATGTATTTCTCACCATTATCCTCAACAACCACCAATTCACCAAGTTCAACATCCTGCCCTGACTTGATGCGCATCACAATTTTAGAAAAATCTCCCGAGACGATTTGGCCTTTGGTCATGGGTCTTTGAGAAAGGTAATTATTTTTATGGATTTAGGTAATCCACCGCAATAATAAAAATCTTTATAAATAAACCCCATTTCAAATCTAAATATGGAAGCAACAGTCATGCATTTCAGGCAAGGACGCCACCATCAGAATAACAAACAAATGGTTCTGAAAGTAGCGGAAACCGCCGAAGCTGCGGAAAAGGTTATCGGCAAGACCGCCAGTTGGACATCTCCTTCTGGAAAAGTGATACAAGGAAAAATTTCTGCATTACATGGCCGGAAAGGAAACGTGCGTGTTATTTTTGAAGAGAAAGGATTACCCGGGCAAGCGCTGGGGCAGAAGATAGCTATATTGTAAATTATACATTATTTGCGTTCTTGTTCTTTTACAAATTTTTGCAACTCATGAAAGATTGAGGCACAGATTTCTTTAATCCCTTGATCGCCAGTTACATATTTTCGAAGTTCTTCAATTTTCCTTGTCCATTCCGCATCATTTTGAAGAGGCAGGGCAAATTCTTTGGTTTTTTGCAAGGCAGTTGCCGCTTCGCGGTATAAAGTATCAAAGAACGCAAAGAGTTCAGGCTCGCTTCGCCGAATGCGCTGCAATGAACCCAGCACTGTTTTTAAACTGGTTTCTAATTTTGTGAGATGATGCTGTGCTTCATCAAGCACTTTTTCGCGATCCGGCTGCAGCAGCGCTTCCTCCAGTTTTTCAAGTGTTTCAATGGCATTAGTTAACGATGCGCGAGGAACGCGCACCCTATTTTTGCGGCGTTCACGTTCAGAGGATTCTTTATCAACGCGTTCTTGTTCTTCATCCTTCTTTTTCTTTTCGGTGATCTTTTCCTTCAGCCAGCCACGCAGATGCCCTCCCCGCTCTGCCCATTCTTCCTCGGCCTGTTTTCTTTCTTCTTTTGTGGGAGGAGCTACCCAAAAGAACTTGATGATATACCAGATAATCATGAAACTGACAATCGTCAACGCATAATCAATAAACTCTTGTACTGTTCCCGTAACTGTTTCGTAGACCATTTAGAGCACCGCAGCATTTTTCATGGCGCTTAAAATCCAAAACAAGAGGAAACACAGCACCAGCTTCATCAAAACCGTCCCTTTGGTATCCTGCCCTTTTCCTGGATAGGTAAGAACGAGATACCCTAAACCAACAATTGGGCCGCCGATAAGAATCAATGCAATGATCGTCGCCCAGCCCGTCCCTGTTGCCAGTAATACACTCGGCGGAAGGAAAATGGCCGTAACCGTTGCCAAGACAGCAGCAACAACGATTCCTTGCGTTCTGGTAAAATAACTAAATGGCTTCGTGCCCCCTTCTCCACCACCTTTCCCTAAACCAGCGATGGTCGCAAAAATGATTATAAAAATGAGAATCCAAATGAGAATTCGTGTTAATGGCACAACACCGGAAACACCAATAAAACTGAGAGAGCCGATGGAAAGAATCTTCTGCCAGACGCTGCCGAGAATATCCAACGGACCGGCAAGCACCAAGGGAAAGCTAAGTACGGTTGCTATCATAAAACTGATAAAACCCCTTTTATGCATGGGAGAAAGGATAGTGATGGAATTTATAAGGTTTTTGGGGGAAGTTAGGTACAGTTTCCACGTTCCCAGCATGACAGGTGCGCCAAACAGTCAGTGGAAACATTTCCTTTTTAAGGCTAGTAAAAAGGAAAAACTTTCTTTTTTAATAGCGTTAAAAGAAATCATGAACACTACATACTTCAACAAAATTATACTAACATTTTTATATTACTTAACCTATTTCTAGGTAAATCAACACCAAATAATAGGTAAAATGCTCACCAAACGACAATTAACCATTTTCAGTGTATTCAAAAGAGACATTTTTGCCAGTTTGACTTTCAAACAGATCAAAGAAGAAAGCAAACAAAAGTCAAATAATGTTGTTCAGATCGCACTAAAAGAATTCAAAGAGCAGGATTTAGTAAGAACAAAAGTAACTGGAGATGTAACTACGTATTCTTTAAACTTCGATAATAACATAACTTTGTCCTATCTCAATCTGATAAACGACTCAGACATTCAAAAAAGAAAATTTCCAAAAAAGGTCTTAATAGAGATCCAAAAAAGAATTTTAAAACAAACCCATTTTTTTATATTAGTTGTTTTTGGGAGTTACGCTAAGAATAAAGCAACGGAGAAATCAGATTTAGATGTTGCTGTTATTGTCGAATCAGAGCAGACTAAAAAAGAAATAGTCCCCCTTCTGGAAACTGTAAAAAGAAGAGAGATAAAACCAATAGATTATCATATTTTTACCCAAAACGAGTTTTTGGAAATGTTAAAAGTAGACTATGAAAATGTAGGCAAGCAGATTTATAGGAACAGCCTTGTTTATTATGGTTTTATTGAATATTGCAACTTAATACGAGGAAGAAGAAATGAATGATGAAGCAGAACTGTATTTGCAAAGAGCTGAAAATGAGCTTGTTGCAGCACAAATGCTCTTCGATAAGAGCCAGCACAAGAATCATTAAACAACGCCTCTTTCTTCTTCAAAAACATTAACAAAATTCTAAGGTAAGAACCCCCTTGATTTTAGCCTTGAATGCAGTCTTCAAAAAATAGATAACTTCTTTCTAATCCTAAAAGAAAATGTGAATAAAACAATCAAACGTTCTCTTCTTTCCAGATGCCTCTAAATTTCACATCCAGACCTTCCACGGCCTGATACGCTAGTTCCTGCTGCTGTTCCACAGTTGTAAGCGCTGTTGAGATGTCACCACAACTTGCCCTGATCATCTTGGAATCATATGCCCCTCTTTTCAGTTGCTGCGTAATTTTCCCTGCACCTTTATTTGCTGTATCAAGATTGTCAACCACCGCATTATGTTTTTCCAGAATTCTTTTTTCAAGAACCTGAATCTCGTTAATTTCAGCCTCTTTATATCCTGCTTTTTTCAGTTCTTGGGTAAGACGCTGGCCCTTTTGCTCCTGCCGATAGGTTACTTTTTGCAGAGGGCGGATAAAATCATCTGCTTCTTTCAACGCATCGGTAAACTCTTTCCAATTTTCTTGCACTTCCTTCTCATTAGTCCACACTCCTAAGAGTTGCACAAACGTGCCTAATTTCTTTTTTGCGGCCTTGACTTTGCCAAGTTCTTCTTTCTCATACACGTATTCACCCAGCAATCTCGTCTTTTCATATTTTGCCGCTCGCCGTAACTTTCTATTTGACGTCCTTTCTCCACTCCATGGATTGACTTTATTAAATCCTTCTTTTCCTAATCCCCAGGCATCTTTGTGCGTTTTTCCTTCCGTTCCACCTTTAATGACCAGCCATAAGAAATAAATTGCTACTAATCCAAGGATTGCATTCGACCAGTCCACGATAACATTAACCCATTCAGAAAGCCTAAATAATCCTGATTCCTCTTGAGCATGAACCATAAACGAGGAAAGTATCAGCAACAACAATGACCACAACGTGAATATTTTTTTTCTCATCATTATTAACCTTTTTTTTGTTTTTTTAAATTTACTGCGTTAGATATTTTATAATGCCGCTCCAGCCAAGATTGCTGCCCAATAATTTAGTTCATTGACTAACCACATCATAAAACAAACTCCTATTAATTTAATGAAAGCGACGCCTCTGCTGTTTGTTGGTGTTCCAAATAATAACCAGCCTAAACCAACTATTGGCCCGCCAATAATCAGTAACGCAAAGATCGCCGCATACGTTTCTCCCATTGCTGCCAAGATTGATTTTGGCGTGAACACGGAAGCAATAATCGCCAAGACGATAGCTACCGTAATCGCAACATTTCTGGACATATTAGGAATGACCGACAGGCCCATGTAAATAATACTAAAGATCATCACCGCCAGGGCAATCCGGATAAAACCAAACAATTGGTTGTCTTCACCAACACCAAGAAATTTCAGGCTTCCAATATCAAGGAGTTTACTAAAAATGCCGCTTAAGCCTCCTTCCCCTTGCGCGGAGACCATAAACGAAGAAATCAGCAGGAGAACAACACCTGACAATAAGAGTATTGATTTATTTTTCATCTTCACCATCTTTTCTCTTGGAAATGAAATGTGGTATTTAAACGTTACGGTGTCGCGGCGGCTAAGACAGCTGCCCAAGCATTCAATTCAATAAGCAGCCACATTAACAGACAGACGCCTATCAATTTGATGAACGCGACACCTCTGCTATTTGTCTGTGTTCCAAATAATAACCGGCCCCTATTAAGACCAGCGCAAACAACGCCGAATATGTTTTTCCCCACGCCAACAAAATCGAACACGGCGTAAATACCGCGGAAATGATCGTCAGCACTATACCAATAGTGATGGCTATATTTCTGGACATATTGGGGATGAGCGACAGGCCCATGTAGAGAATGGAGAAAATTAACACTGCCAGCAGCAAGCGAGCAAATCCACAAAATTGGTTGTCAGCACTTCCACCGAGAAGGAAGGAAAGGCTTCCCAGATTCAATAATTTATACCAGATGGCGGTGAGCGTTCCTGGCTGGCCATCGCCTTTTCCCGTGGATATGACTTTTGGTTTAAGAAATACTTTTTCTTCCGGCGGACTGCCTCCTTCAATTTCTTCAAAGGTAAGCCCTTTGATGACTGTTTTTCCCGGCTCTTGAACCTCTTCGACGTAGGTCTTTGCCGCTTCCCCAGCGATCGCTGATTCATTTTGAGCTACTATCAACGAGGATAACAAAAACAATGCCAGAATTACACTAATTACCCAACGTCGCATGAAAACACCTCTTGAAAATAGAAAAATAAGAGAGTATTTAAAGTTTTGTTCAGAAGAGTAGCCATTCTATCTGTCTAAGTCCATAGGAAATGTCACCACCTGTCTTTCTCAAGCTCTTTTGATGGTTTTAATCTTTGTTGTAGATCAAAATACACTTCTGCCGGTGTTTTCATAAACAAGCTTCTGTGGGGGCGGATATGGTTATATCTGTATCTAAACAGCTCTAAATCTCCCCCACAGAAGTGAATTTCGTTTATGAATGTTAAATGATGTCTCTCTACTTTTCCAGTTGTCGTAGGCTTATGTACTTTTGAGCGAATATGTTTAATCCCAAATTTTTCACACCATTGGTCAAACTCGCTGTTCTTACTTTTGTTTCCAAATTCACTACCATTATCTGAAAGGAGTTCTCTTGGAACTCCATGGATCTTGAAAAGATCCTCAAGATAAGAAGTAACCTCTTGCGTGGTGAGAGAATTCATCTCTCTTATTCCCAGACAATATCTACTGCAATCATCAATTACTGGCATGAGCCAGTTTCCTTGCTCATCCTGATGAGCATCAAGTTGCCACAAACTATCTGGATGTTGCCTCTGCCATTTTACCCAATGAATTCTTTTGTTTTCGATTTTGCTCCCTCGTGAAAGCCCATTGGCTTTGATGATACGTTTGTATGTGCTTTCAGAGACTTCAAACTTAAAAATGTGTTTAAGAGGTAATGCGCCCCACCCTGTTTTCTTGCGGAGGGTGCAAATACGTAGAATTTCCTCTTGCTGGACTTTAGCAACTGGCGGTGGTGGACTAGGAGCAATAGGTCCAGTCTAAGTTGGATTAGACAGCGACTTTCTCCACCGCTTCAATGTTCGGAGTGATACTGCAAGATCATAATGATTTTGCAAATAGTCTATCACTTCGTGATGAGACCACTTATTATCAAAGTAGAATTTTCTTAACTCGTTGACGATCATTGGATTTTTCAGTTTCATTCACCCCACTTAACCACGATTGGTTAAAAGGGGGTGACAAATCCAATGAACCTAGACAAGTAGCCATTCTATCCTGCTTTGAATAATGTAGTTCTTTAGGATTGCAAATCCTCTTTTGCTAGTGCAAATAGCTCGAAAACTTTATAAATACCCCCCATTCCAAAGCCACATATGACACATATTTTAGAAGTAAACCCCAATTCACTGGTCAACAAGGCTGCTGAAGAACTCAAGAAACAAAAACTCGTTGAGCCTACGGAATGGAGCAAATTTACTAAAACGGGCCGGCAGAAAGAACGCCTTCCTGATAGCCCAGATTGGTGGTACCACCGCTCTGCGGCTGTGTTGCGGAGCGTGGCCAAACTAGGACCTGTAGGAACAGAAAAACTGCGCACCAAATACGGCGGGAAAAAGAATCGAGGGCACAAGCCGGAAAGGTTCTACAAAGCATCTGGATCTGTCATCCGCAACATTCTCCAGCAACTCGAAAAATCTGGATTAATCAAACAAACTGAAAAAACATCACATAAAGGCCGGGTATTAACTCCACAAGGAACATCATTTCTGGACAAACTCGCTGTTCAGATTGCCAAAGAAGCACGGAAAGGTGAATGAGATGGCACGATATGTTCACCCTTCCAAAAAGAAACGGCTTATCAAACTAAACACACAGACAAAATGGGCACCATTCTGGACAATCTTTAAAATTTATGGAAAAGGCAAGCGAGTTCATCCTTCCCGTCATACGGAAGTGAAACGCAGCTGGCGACGAACAAAAACAAAAGCATAATAATCTGAATACAATAAGAAAGTAAAATCCAATGGCGAAAACACAAGATGCAAAAACTCTAGAACGCGTGTACAATGTTCCTCTCCGCAAAGAATACAGGAAAGGCCCACGCTGGAAAAGGACCAAAAAAGCAGTGAGAGCACTGCGTGAATTTCTTACTAAACATATGAGATCAGAAAATGTAAAACTGGGGAAAGAACTAAATGAAGAGCTTTGGAAGCACGGCATTCGAAATCCTCCCCATCACGTGAAAGTTACGGCAACAAAAGATGAGAAAGGTGTTGTAAAAGCAGAGTTGTTTGGCGTAGAGAAGAAAACAAAGGAAGAAAAGAAAACTCCGATGAAGAAAGAAGAGAAACCGACAGCAAAAAAAATTGGAGTAAAAGAAGAAGAGAAGACGCCAGTTAAAGAGAAAGCATAGTTCTTTATTTTTGATATAAAATCTTTTAAATACGTTCTTGAACTTACAGCTTATGGAAAGACAACTCTTTGTGAAGAAAGAAGCGGTGGGGGAGTTTGGCAGATACCCTGTAGAGAGAACAACGGAAGAACTCACTGATTATGGAATTGTAAATATTGACAAACCAATCGGCCCAACATCCCATCAAACGTCGGATTACGTCAAAAAAATTCTGGAGATTAAACGCGCTGGGCATTCCGGTACGCTTGACCCTCAAGTTAGCGGCGTGCAGCCCGTCGCCTTAGGAAGAGCGACGAGAATCGCCCAATTTCTCCTCACAGCACCAAAAGAATATGTGTGCCTCATGCATGTGCATAAAGAAGTGGAAGAAAACGAATTACGAAAAACAGCTGAAAAATTTATTGGAAGAATCAAACAGCTCCCTCCTGTTAAAAGCGCGGTCAAGAGGGAACTTAGAGAACGAGAGATCTACGAGTTTGAAATTCTGGAAATCAAAGGGCAAGACGTTTTATTTCGAGTGAAATGTCAAGCGGGCACTTATATACGAAAGCTGTGCCATAATTTTGGAGAAGAGCTTGGTGTCGGCGCCCACATGGCAGAATTACGGCGAACACAGGCAGGACCTTTCACAGAAAAAGACAATTTGGTTACTTTAAATGATCTGCAAGACGCATATTATTTCTACAAAGAAGAAAACAACGACAAATTCCTTCGATATTGTATCCAGCCGATGGAAAACGCCGTTACGCATTTACCAAAGTGTTGGATTTTCGATACAACAATTACCAGCATCACTCACGGAAGGGATTTGGCAATTCCCGGGATCAGCAAACTAGAAAATTTTCGGAAAGGAGAAACTGTAGCCATTCTTTCATTGAAAGAAGAACTTGTGGCCATTGGAGAAGCGCTAATGTCCGCCGTGGAAGTTAATACGCAGGAGAAAGGATTAGCGATTAATGTGAAGAAAGTATTTATGGAAGCGATTAAATAAGTTTTTAGAAAAAGAAGTCGGCTATGCCTGTATCCCACAGTTAAAACAGTCAGCTAAAACTTGAATTTTAGGAAAGATTTTAGAATAAAATGGTAGAATTTAGAATAAAACAAGAAGATGTGATGGTGGTTGTTTATCTTAATGGAGATAATGGAAATGTTGTATTAGCGGGGGGTATGCCACAATATTTAGATAAATACCACCCATTTGTAGAACAGATGAAAAGACTTAGATGCAATTTATTTGTTCCAAGATATATGGGAACTTATGAAAGTTCAGGTGAATTCAATACAAAAAATTCAGTTAAAAGTGTTGAAAGTGCAATTAAACTTGCAAAAAAAGGTTTTGGTCTTGAATTATTTGGAGATTCAGAACTTAAATGGAATAATGAAAGAGTTTATTTATATGGATTCAGTTATGGTGCTTTACCATCATTATTACAAGAAGAAGAAGTTGATAAAACATTATTAGTATGTCCTTTTATATCAATGGACTATCATTTACCAAATTCAAATGGAGAAAATCTTAAAGATACATTTGAATTTTTACAAAGAGCTTATCCTAATTGTTATAGATTCAAAGCAAATGATGTTGTTGAGGATATTAGAAAAGTTCAATTACCAAATAATAAAGAAAGATTATTTGTTGTAATAGGTAAAAATGATAATTCAATTCCAAAAGAAGAAGTTGATTATCTTAAAATGAGATATAATCCAAAAATTATTGAAAAAAAAGAGGGCCATAGTATAAAAGTTGAAGATAATATTTTGATTGATATATTTAATAGAGGTTTATAAAATGTCAAAATATGAACCACTTGATTTTATCGAATATATGAATGAACTTGCAAAACATAAATTAGATAAATTAAGTTGTGGAAATATTAGTTTAAGATTATCTAATAATCTTATTGCAATTAAACCCACTGGTATGAGTTATAATGAAGTAAATATTGAAAACGTTTCAATAGTTAATATTAGTGGAAAACATTTATTTGGAGAAAAACCATCTTCGGATTTAGATTTTCATTTACAAATTTATAATAATAAACCTGAAATTAATTGTATTATTCATACACACTCACATTATGCATCTGTTATGAGTTGTTTAAAGAAACCATTGAAAATTTTAACAACATTACAAGCAGATTATTTTGGAAAAGATATTTGGTGTATGCCTTATAAAAATCATAGAACTGGAAGTATTAGTGAAAAAATCATCAAATCCGGGAATAAAGTTGTTCTTTTGGAACGACACGGAACTTTAATATTAGATGAAAAACCAGAAAAGGCAATTAAAAATGCTGTTATATTGGAAGAAATTGCAAAACTTAATTATCATATTGAAATGATTGAATCTAAAGTAAAAAAAATTAAAGATAAAGATATTGGTGCTTTAAATAAATATTATCAAAATGAATATGGAATTAAAACTGATTAAATCTCAATTCTAAATTACCAAGTGTAGCCCTATTAAAGTGGTAACTTGAGGTAGTATTAAAACTATCTGTTTGGGCTTCCCTATCATACTTCCTCTATCGAGGGAAACTAACAGGAACCAACGTTATACACAATTAAACTTTCACTAGTCTAAATCCTATTCTTCTTTTAGAAAAAGAAGCAAAAGAAGAGGAGTCCAGGTGCTACGCACATATTCACTCACAACTTCGTTGCTCGAAACAAGATATAAGTTTATAAATAATTATTTAACATATGTCCACATATGACAAAATTATCTGAACCCAATTTAAAAGATAGAAATGATAATCTCAATAAGATTAGGAACACACTAATAAAAGAATTTGGTAATAAAGTAGTGAGTGCGATAGCTTATGGAAGCACTTTAAATGAGGACTTTTGTGCTGATAGTGACTATGACATTTTAATGGTTGTAAAAAAACCTGATGTTAAATTCTTAAAGAAATTAAGGGAAATTAAACTTAATTATATGAAAGAAAAAATAAAAATTGATTTTAATGTTCATAGTGATGAGGATATTCCATCAATTAGAAAAGATCTTTTTTGGCATAATAATAGAGGACTTTATGTTCAGAAAGAATTTGATATTTATGGTAAAGTGCTGATTGGTGAAAATCTTTTCAAGACAGAACATATTGATAATTATGAAATGTTGAAAGAAGCAGTTAAAGTTATAAATTCATTAAATTATCAAGCAAGGAAAATTATGATTAATAAAAATATTAA
>JAGVYN010000038.1 GCA_018303265.1 Candidatus Woesearchaeota archaeon | reverse complement strand
GATACTGTCCATTAAACGAATGATATAAATATAAGAACATCTTTCTCCTCTTTTGAGGTGAAATGATGTCCCAAAAATGTATTTATTGCTCTTCCAAAAATGTTGTCAAGAATGGCACACGTAAGCGAAAAGTAAGACTAAAAATAAGTTTTCTTTGCAAATCATGCAAACGCCAATTTGTTGAACCGGATGGTTTTGAACGAATGCGCCATAAGCCGGAGGATATTGTTCGTGCAATTCACTTGCACGAAGATGGTTTTTCTCTGGCAAAAACAAAAAATCATCTTTGGCAGCATGATGGGGTTAAAGTTACTCGCTGGACTATCAGTCAGTGGACAAGTAAATATTCTCTTTTTTTAAAATCCAATAAATTGGGAAGTAAAACCAAAACTCAAAGGGCGACAGCACTTTGATGAAAAGTACATCAAAGTGAATGGGAAAGCACATTATGACCTTAACTGTATTGACCACAAAACAAAATATGTAACTGCCCATCTCTTCGTCGAGAAACGCACTTTGCCAAAGTGCGTAGAATTTCTTAAACAGATAAAGATTACTTGCTATGATCAACTCTTAGAAAGATACAAACATAAGAGAAAAATAATTTTTGTCAGCGATAAGTTTGGTAATTACAAAGGGGCGTTCAACAAATTATTTTTTCATGTTGCCAAGCTTCGCTTTGGTGTTCCCATCAAAGCAAAAGTTGCGGGATTGAAACATAACAATAACCCCATTGAACGATACAATGGGGACATCAAAGATAGGATTAAAATTATGCGTGGAGAATTTAAGGAGTTTAAGAAAGCTGAAGCTTTCTTGAATCTCAAACGCATAATTCATAATTTTGTTAATCCTCATTTAAGTTTGGGAGAAAGAACACCCGCAGAGGCAGCTGAAATTGATTGGAAGTTAGGAAGGAATAAATTACTCAACTTAATCAAAAAAAAGGCTTTGGAGAAGCATCATTCGCTAAGATGACTGTATCGGGTAAAAGAAAGATTTAAATCCATTCTTCCATTTCTGAAAATCTATGGGTCTTTTTGATAAACTGTTTCATAGGAAAAAAGACGAGTTTGGGTTTGATGAGCTGGCGCAGCAGGAGATAGATAAATATAAAACGCCAGGGCAGGATATTCTAGGCCAACCTTCATTTGATGCGGAGGAACAATCACCCTTTTCAGGGACATTGCCAAAAGAAACAACTGCTTTTTCTCCTTCAGCAGGATTTTCTCTTACTCCGCCAGGAGTTCCGAGCGACAGCAAGCGTGATCTGGAACTTCTTAACAGTAAACTGGATACCATTAAAGCGATGCTGACATCAGTGGATCAACGCCTTGCGAACTTAGAGCGAGCAGCCGGAGCGGAGAAAAAAGAGCGGTTATGGTAGAGAGAAAGCATCTTTCTTTTTTTGTCTTTATTACGTTGCTCGTTCTGGTCTTTGATCAAGCAACAAAATTATTTATTATTTTATTGAAGCCTGCTTTGGATTTCCCATTGTTAAAAATTCATATGGTGACCAACACTGGTGCAGGATTTGGAATTTTGCAAGGAAGAACAATCTTATTAGCAATAATTTCCCTGGTAGTGGCCAGTTTTGTGGTTGCATCTTACCCCAAACTCCCGCAAGAAAAACTGCCGCAATTTCTTTTTGCTGTATTTTTAGGCGGTGTTCTTGGCAATATGCTTGATAGGTTCTTTCGCAGCTATGTTGTTGATTTTATTGATTTCGGTTTCTGGCCGGCATTTAATATTGCAGATACGGCCATTACTTTAGCCGTCACCGGTCTTGTGATTTATTATTGGAAAAAATAGAGGATTACATAACTAATTTTATTTTCTCATAAAAACGTTCTCCTTAATCGGATGAGAACTATAGTCTTTGTGGCGGATAGATATTTAAAGTTCTTACGTTTCAATTATAGTATGGGTAATACTAAAGATGTTCAAGAAATTTATACTACAAAAGTGAATTTATATCACCACGTGTTTTTTGACATTCTTAAATACGATAGAGCCGTCCACTCTTTCTTCCAGAATTCAAACTATGTACGCTCTCAATTTAAAATCTTGGACGCAGGTTGCGGTTCTGGGCTTATTACTAAAATAGTGTTTAAAATTGCGAAAGAAAAGAAACTCGCTGGTGTTATGTTTCATGCTTTTGATCTTACGAAGGCAATGTTACATATTTTTAGGAAATGGATAAAAAATAACAATCTTCAAAACATTGAATTAAAGCAAGCTAATGTTCTAAAACTTGAAAAACTTCCAAAACATTGGAAAAACTATGATTTGATTATATCTTCTGCAATGCTGGAATATGTATCAAAAGAAGAACTGAAAATAGCTTTAAGTAACCTGAGAAATTTGCTTAAACCAAAGGGAACGATGATCATTTTCATTACGAAGCAGAATTTTGTAACTAACTGGCTTGTGAGAAAATGGTGGAAAGCAAGAACTTACAACAAAAACGAAATGGAGCAGATATTCTCCGAGGTAGGGTTCAAGACAATATCATTCAAACAATTCCTGCAACCCTATACGTATCTTAACTTTGGAATGTTCATTATAGAAGTCAAAAAATAAAAGGAAAAGTTTTAGAGAACGTAATTCATTTCAAAGATCAGCTGCAGTTGTGCGCTTTAAATCCCTTTTGCCAAGCTTCTTCCTTCTCCGTAAACCAAAGGCGTCGATCTTTCTTAATTTTTTTTGCCCATTCGCACTTTGGTTCGTGGTATAGATTGCTCCGCGCACTGGCAACATATTTACCTGGAGAAAAAGTCGCGGCACTTTTCGAAACTTTCTTCTCTTTTTTCATTTCTTCCGCAGGCGCTTTATCAAAAACAACACTGTGGGGCTGTTCTTCTTTCTTGTTTGGAGTAGGAACTTCATGCCTTCGTGGAAGGCTCATCAAAAATCCTACCAACGCGAGAATTAACAGCACTCCGTAGAGAGACCCGCGGGTGAGCCAAATAAGAAGTAGATTTACCAAGTACAAAAAAAAGACAAAGAAGAAAACTCTTTCTCCCCATTTCTGAGCATAACCAATAAATCCTCCCAGAGCTAAGATGACCAAGAAAATGAACCCCCCTAATTCAAGACGAAGAAAGGTTCCGCTCGTCGGGATGAAAATTTGGACGAAACCGTAAAACAGCGCGAGTAAGAAGATAGCATAGATAATTAATTTTCCCTTGCTCATATCAGTAGTTATATGAAAAAAGAGTGTATATAAGTTTTTCTATTCTTACGTAGTCATACTCACGTAGATATAATGTTCTAGTCAGAATTCTTCTTCGATATTTTTGAGGTATCCTTTTTTTCGTAAGAATTCTACTTCTGCCTTTCCACGGTATTTGTGAACAATGTCTCCCTTTTCGTTTCCACCAAGCTCCCATGGTTCGATGATCACCACATCTCCCTCGCGGACCCATAACGCGCGTCGGAGTCTCCCTGGAATGCGGCAGATCCGTTCTTTTCCATCCAAGCAAAGAACCCTCATGCGGCTTCCGCCAAGACGTTGTTTGACTATACCTAGAACTTCTGTTCCTCGCGGGATACGCACTCGGATAAGCTCCTGCTCTTCTGATTCTTGTTTTGCCATTAAATCGTGATTAAATAGTCTACTTATAAACTTTTTGAGGGGAAAAACATTTAAAGGACACCTTATCTTTTTGAGAATTAAAGAGAAATTCTATGGCTAAAAGAGTTGAGTCCCCATCATCTATCAATACGTTTAAGCAATGTACCAGGAAGTACTATTACCAGTACATTGCAAGGCTTCCGACAATTTCTAACGTCCACCAAGTTCGCGGGAATATAGCTCACTCCACGTTGGAAAAGTTTTATGACATCGATATTTCTAACATTACTCTGGAAGATTATTCTCTTCGCTTTCATCTGGCAATTCAGCAGTTATTTCTTTATTATTGGAATCAATCTAAACCAGAATTACAAAAACTGGGGCTTAACAAGGATCAGGAAATGTTTTATTTTGAAGAAACAATGCTTATGCTGATGAATTGGATAAATCACTTTATCACAAAAATTACGGAAGAAATAAAGGTGCGGAACATCTCAGTACAAGAAGCGTTCCTGCTGCTTACTCCTCTTCGTGAGGAACAATATCAATCAGACAACTATTCCGTTCGTGGTTTTATTGATGCAATTCATCACATTGAAAATGAAGTCCACATAATTGATTATAAAACAAATAGCAAATTTGAAATTAAAGAAGAGATTAAATTACAGCTGGCAATTTATTCTCTACTCTACTTTGAAAGACATGGCAAAATGCCTTCTAAGGTGGGTATCTTCTTTTTGCGGCACAAACTAAAACTAATGAATGTTGATCAAGAACTTTTAGAATTAGCTAAAAAAGAAATTGCTCTTATCCATGCCCATACGTCACAAACGGAGGATATTAAAGATTACCCTCGCTGCGTGGGGCCGTTATGCAAATGGTCCACGGGCCAATGCGATTTTTATGATACGTGCCGGCCACATGATCATTAATGAGGACATCAACTGTGCCTGTTGGCCAAGAAGAAGCATTAACTAACAGCAACTTGCAGGCTCTGCTGAATTATTTCCTGATAGATTTCTATGTTTTGAAGCACCCACGTTTCTACGAACGCTCCCAGGACGAGAAAAATGAGAGCAAACAGGAGAAGGTATAAGTTAAAACCAAACACCTCAAAAAATCGTTCTGAGGCAAATTTCTCCAGGATAACATCCTTAGAAATGATCGATCCGGAAATGGCGGCAAGAAAATACGAGATGCCTTCAATAATCATGTGGGGGAAAACAATGAGCATGATCATCGCGAATACTAAGAAAGGGTTTTGGCCGGAAAACAATGCGGCATTTTTGGCGGTCACGCCGAAAATTGTCCCCCAGACGGAAGCGTTCCAGGTGATTAAGAAAATTGCCCCATCCCCCGTTAGCAATGATAAAATAAATACGGCTAATAATACTAAAAAGTTGTTGCTGAGCAATTCTAGGAAGAGACTTCCTTCAAATTGGCCAAAGAAAGCTTCCCCGGCAAATCCCTGTCCGAATCTTATTTCAAGCTGTTCACGAAAGAGGGTGTTAGCTTGCATTTGAGGCATGAGGATCGTGCCCACGGCATAGACGAGCAGGATCCCTAAAAATAAAAAAATGTACATTCGAATGACATTAATATCAGTTCTCCACAATCCCCGCATGGAAACAGCTTTTTCCTGGCTCTCTTGCCGTTCCTCGAGGGAAAAAATTTTATACAATTCTGGAAGAAGTAACAACGAGGTAAAAGCTAGGGCTGGTAACGCTGGATCAGGTCGAAACAAAACCCAGGCGAGCAAAACCCCGATTGTGGAGTACATAACCCCGAGGATAAACGCGTAAATGCCTCTCTGTTCTAACCAGTCTTCAGGGAAAATGTGTTCTAAAACCACTCTATCACCTCTGTCTGGAATTCTTTCTGTATTTAAATTACTTTTGTTTTCATCTTGGGTTAAAATAGTGCACAAATTATTTAAATAACATGGAGAACATCATTTCATGCTGAAGAATCATATTAAAACCGTCCTTTTATTAGGGGGATTGACGGGGTTACTGCTGTTCATCGGCGGAGCCTTGGGTGGCAGAACCGGCCTGTTTATCGGCTTGCTTTTTGCCGGAGGATTAAACTTTGTCAGTTATTGGTGGAGCCATAAAATAGTGCTGTGGATCTACAAGGCAAAGGAAGCAGACAAGGAAAAATATTCCTCTCTTTATTCTGCTGTCAAAGAGATTTCCCATAACGCTGGATTGCCCATGCCTAAAGTGTACATCGTTCCTGGAGAGCATCCGAATGCTTTTGCTGCCGGCCCTACGCCCAGGAAAGCGTTGGTAGCGTATACCGAAGGAATACTGCACTTGCTTGATGAGCATGAACTGCGAGGAGTAACGGCCCACGAATTGGCCCATATCAAAAACCGAGATACGTTTATTTCTACCATTGCGGCTACCATTGCAGGAGTTATTTCATATGTAGCGATGATGGCCAGATGGACGGCCATATTTGGCTTTGGCGGGGATGATGACCATCCTAGGATTATCGAGCTTTTAGTTCTGGCCGTTGTCGCTCCCCTGATGGCTCTGATTATTCAGCTTGCGATTTCCAGAAGCCGGGAATATCTCGCTGATGAAACTGGCGCCAGAACGCTGAAAGATGGATCCGGTCTGGCGGCGGCATTGGAAAAATTGGAAAAAGGTATTAAACATGCTCCGTTACCAGTGCAGGGAACAACGGAAGCGACGGCGCATTTGTTCCTCCAAAATCCTTTCAGAGGAAAATCGTTCTTGAACATCTTCTCTACCCATCCGACAACTGCCGAAAGAATTAAAAGGTTGAGGGCTTTACAAGTATAAAATGGTCTCAACAACAACATGGATTATCATCGCCGCAGTAGTGGTAGGATTATTTATCGTCTATATCTACAACAGTTTAATCCGCCTGCGCATGCGGGTGAATAATGCCTGGTCGCAGATTGACGTGCAGTTGAAGCGCAGGTACGATTTAATTCCTAATTTAGTAGAAGCAGTCAAAGGGTACATGAAGCATGAGAAAGGTGTTTTAGAAAATGTCACTAAAATGAGGGCTTCTTTAGTTACCGGAAGCATGCAGGAGAAAGCAAAGGCCTCAAACCAAATAACGGAGGCTTTGAAGTCTATCTTTGCCGTCGCAGAGAATTACCCGCAACTGAAAGCTAATGAGAACTTCAAACATCTGCAGGAAGAATTGTCGGGAACGGAATCAAAGATCGCGTACTCAAGACAGTTCTATAATGACAGCGTGATGCAGTATAATGAAGGACTGCAGGTTTTCCCTAAGAATCTATTTGCGCGATTGTTCGGATTTACGGCGAAAGAATTCTTTGAGACGAAAGGGAAAGAACGGGAAAATGTGAAAGTTTCATTCTAAACCATGTCATTTTACGATGAAATTAGTGCCAATAAGCGCCGTACCATCCTGCTCGTTTTTCTTTTTTTGGTATTAGTCACGTTCTTAGGCTATGTGCTGGGTGTTGTGTACGGCAATCAATATTTCGGATTAATTCTGGCACTTATCGTGGGAGTACTCTATTTCCTTTTCAGCTACTATGCTGGTTCGTCCACTATTTTAGCCATGACACGGGCAAAAGAAGCCACCAAGCCAGAATACACTCATCTGATTAATACTGTCGAAGGATTGGCCATTGCGGCCGGGCTTCCCAAGCCACCGAAAGTGTATGTTATTAATGATACGGCGTTAAACGCCTTTGCTACGGGAAGATCTCCGGAACATGCTGCTATCACCGTCACAACGGGATTGTTAGAAAAAATGAATAAACTGGAATTAGAAGGGGTGCTGGCCCATGAAATGTCGCACATTAAGAATTATGATATTCGAGTGATGATGCTCGCGGCTGTATTGGTGGGCATTACCGTTCTCTTATCTGACTTTTTATTGCGCAGTTTCTGGTACAGCGGGCATGGTGACAGAAGAGATAAAGGAGGCGGCGCATTGATCTTGGTATTTGCCTTGGCGCTGGCCATTCTTGCCCCTCTTATCGGAGAACTCATAAAACTGGCGATTTCCCGCAAGAGGGAGTTTCTGGCCGATGCGTCTGGTGCACAATTGACACGCTATCCCCAAGGGTTAGCAGATGCGCTGAAGAAAATTAAAAATGATCCTGATCCGCTGGTTGATTATGCCAATAAAGCCACGGCGCATTTGTTTATCTCCTCACCTTTTCGAAAATCAAAGATGACATTCCAAAATTTGTTTAGCACCCATCCTGATATAAATGTGCGTATCAAGAAATTAGAGGAGATGTAGTGCGCCACAAAACATTTGTTAGAACTTATTATATTTCTTTTAATTTCTTCAAAACTCCACTGTAAAATTCTTTTTTTTCTGGAAGTGCCGTTGGTGCTCCCCCGCCGTGCCAGGTAAACCTTGGCCGCATCTGCACGGGGAAAATGCGTTCGTTGGCATCGTCAAAAATAACCGCAGCACCTTTCACTCTTGGTAACGAATCAATTTCTTGTTCCAGACCCTGACGCATGTAACTTTGGGTTAACTGGCCAAGAGCTTCTACATCCATCCGAGCGGTTAAACGGTGCGCAAGGACGGTATCAGCCTGGGTCATTACATCAGTATGAATTTTTCCTGGCTGCTGTGAAGCAAGAATTAATGAAATTCCCGGCTGGCGTCCTTCACGAAGGATGGTTATTAAGGCATCCGTAGCCGCAGTTTTTCCTTCTTTTGGGAGGAGTTCATGAGCTTCGTCAATGGCGATCCACACCAATGGTTCTTCCATTTTCTGCTCTACTCCTTTGGTAAAATAATGCATGGCGGCATCGACCGCTTTGAATTCTTCCGTTTTTCTTGCTAACATCCGCTGGTTGAATAACGTCCGGCAGATTAACCCAACGACCAGGCCTTTAATTTCCCATCCTGCCGCCATCGTTGCATAAGGGCTGACATCCAAGACTGTTACTTGGCCGCCGGCAACGATATCTTTCAGTGGCGTTCCTTCGGGAGAAAAAATCTCCCACCCTTTGGCTTTTTCAAATTCATTGATGATAATATTACGGACAATATTATCACTTTCTTTATCGTTACGAACAGTGGTGATCAGTTCGTCCATGGAATAACTTTTTCCTTCTTTTCCGAGATCCTGCACCACTTTGGTGATCAGCACCCCTTCTGCAGAATTTGCATCCATGTTAAATGCGGTAAGCCAGTCATAGGGAGCGACATCGACGGGGCGAATGGAAAAAGGAAAATCTGTAGGAATGCCCTCTTCTTTGTATTTGTAGTAAAAGCCGGTAGGCGTGTAAATTTTCACATCCAGCGGTTTTGCTTTCATGTTCCATCTCTCAAGAAGTTCTGCGTCCTGGAAATTAGGATATTTCATCGTCCAATAGATTCCCATGGT
>JAGVYN010000037.1 GCA_018303265.1 Candidatus Woesearchaeota archaeon | reverse complement strand
ATTGTCATGGGAGGAACATTTCCTGCGACAACAAAACAATATCAGGAAGAATTCATCTACGGATGCTTCAAAGCGATGAATGATTTCAGTGAACTGTTTTTCGATGTGGAAGGAAATTTCAATTTTATTACCTTTAAGCATTTTTTTGAACTGCCCGGCGATATGTACGATAAGCAAAGGGAATTTTCTATTAAAGAGAAACTACGAAAAATAAAACAACAAACACAAACTACCTTAGAGCAAGAACAAGTAAAGAATGAAACCGCAAAAGTGCGTTGTGTTGCGCTGTGCATTGAAACAAAGCCCGACTGATGCACACGGGTAGAACTGGGAATCCAGTCAGTCTATGATGATGTCCTGCTCTATGTGCATCGGGGACACGATTCTGCTGATAGTAAAAAATCCATCCAGATATTGCGCGATCTTGGATTTAAGATCAATTTTCATTACATGCCGGGATTGCCGTTAACGGACAGGGAGAGGGATCTTGCGGGAATGGAACAACTGTTTACCGATCCGGATTATAGACCAGACATGATCAAAATGTACCCCTGCATGGTTGGCCCCGGCACAGCGTTGTATCACCAGTGGAAGAAAGGAGAGTTCGAACCAATCTCCACGGAAGAAGCAGCAGCACGCATTATGGAATGGAAGAAGATTGTGCCGGAATATTGCCGGATTCAGCGCGTGCAGCGGGATGTGCCTACGAAATACTGGGAAGCGGGAGTAGACCGCACGAATTTACGGCAGTACACGCATCAGAAATATGACGTGCAGTGCCGGTGCATCCGCTGCCGTGAACCAAAAGGAAACACCATCAAATGGGACAAAGTAGATCTTCGTGTCCACGAATATGAAGCATCCGGAGGCAAGGAATTTTTTATCAGCGCGGAAGATCGGGAGCATGACGTGATCATCGGCTTCTGTCGGCTGCGCTTTCCTTCGCAATTCCTGCGTCCAGAAATTACAGAAACGAGCGCGCTTATCCGGGAATTGCATGTGTATGGAACGGCTACAGCTATTGGCGATGAGGGAGTTGTGCAGCATCAAGGCTGGGGGAAAAAATTGATGCAGAAAGCAGAACAGATTGCAAAAGGATATGGAAAAACAGAAATGGTGGTTATTTCCGGTGTCGGTGTACGTGAGTATTATCGAAAACTTGGTTACGAAAAAGAAGGGTGGTATATGGTTAAAAACATATAATCAAAAGATTATTTTACTAAACATACTTTTTAAGAGAAATGTTTATAAACAGGCCTCTGTCGGAATGTTTTTATGAGCCTACCAGAATTTAGAGATACGTACCTCAACGAAATCGGGTTAAGTACCAATATCCTTGCTCATTCCCACTACCACTTAAAACAAAGAGCTGTAAAATCTGCATCTGAAGTACAGGAATTGATCCAAGAAACAATTACCCAGGCAGCAAGATCAAGAGAAGAAATACACGGCCCCTTTTTGTTTATGTATGATGTTACACGAACGCAAGACGGAGAAGCTCTTCGAGAGGCATATACCAACTTTGAACAAAATCTCATTGAAACCTATCAGCTCCTTCTTGACAGAAAAGAAACACTTTCTGATCAACAGTTAGATCAGATCAAGTTTGAGATAAATTTTATTGGCGCCAGAAATCTGCAAGGTCTGGCAGAAAAAGAATTGGAAAAGCGGAAAACAGTTCTGGACAGCTTGACAAAAATAACTAAATGTGCAGACGGAATCAGAGAGATCCAAGGACGTTTTGACAATCAGAGTATAGATCTCTCTCTGAATGATTTTAATACCCTTTCAGAGATAACGGATAAGCTTTATGCTGCGTCTGGTAAATTGTCAGATGTGGAATATGATATCTATGCCCATAACAGCGAATTGGCATTTTATAGGCAAACGCAAGTGAACTTAATTAGCACCTATAACGACCGACTGGCGAAAGAACGAATTGCGTTTTATACCGACGATGAGCTTCAGGGCATTTATGCGGATATTACTAAAATTGGCAACAAGATCAAACAGAATGGCGGATTCAGTGCAAAATCTCGGGATGAGTTGAGCCGGGCGCGCGGCCGGCTGCAACGAGAATTAGATCTTCGTCAAAACTCAAAGAAGTCTCTGCGCGAAATTCTGGACAGCGATACTTTTTTACCCTATAAAATCAGAGCAGTTCAGCGGAAAGCGCGGGAAGCAAAAGATAACGGGACAATTGTGGTTGAACAATTATACAATGCCTTTGATGAATTAAAAGAACAAATTGATAAAAGTAATACGAAGAATGAGGATCACACCAAACAGTTAGAAGTATTAGAAATGTATCTCAAGAAAAACTTTAGAAAAGAGGAGGAGAAGACCAGGGATACAGCGTTTACAACAACGGATTTGAATTTTCCTGTAATAAAAATCAGCAATGTAAAAAATGAATTTTCCACTAAATATAAAAAACGGGATACTCAAGATAAACCTATTGTTGGAAAAAAAACAGAAGAAAAAAATGCAGAAGAAAATAATGAACCTTCTTTTGGAGAAATTCATAATGAAACAACCCCCTCCAGCGACAAGTATCTGCCAAAAGATCCTGAAATAAAAAGTATTCCTCAAGAATCATCATGGAAGAAGAATAGAAAAATAACTGCTTTTCTTTCTGCCGCTGCCGTCGCTTTAGGAGCATATATTATCACAGAAAATCCCCAGCCACCTTCTCTACAAAAAAAAGGTTCCATGGAGAATTATACTCCCTCGCTAGAATCGCCTACGACAACATCATCTTCATCTCAGAAGACCAATCCTCATTTTAACTTCTCACCAGAGTTCAAAATTCCCACAGCATTCACTGCAACAGTAGAAAGACTGGGCACGTTAGATGATGTACTTGAAAAAGCCGGAAAATCTCTTTATAAGCAAGTTGCATCAGGGATGGTTTCAAAAAATGAAAATAACATCGAGACCGCAAAGAATGGAATTACCGCAACGAGTAAAACGAAAGTTGCCGCGGCAGATAAGAGCCAATCGCATCACTCCATCACAGGAGAAAAGATAGTACAGAAGGAAAATGGACAGCGTTATATTGCGCATGTCTTGAAACCAGGCGATAATCCGTGGGAATTAGCAGAAAAGTATCTCGGAACAGGAAGACGATTTAAAGAGATTCAAAATCACCATGGACAAAAACAAAGTTTCATTGTAACAAAAAAAGAAAAAAACATTTTCATCCCACTGGAGGAATCCCCGGAATTTAAAGAGTATATCGTACAGCCAAATGACGGCTGGCAGCGTGTTACGAAGAACCTCTTTGGTGGCCACACTAATAAACAGCTTATGGAAGACGTGAAAGCGTATGCTACAATTATTACGCCGAAAGGAAAAATAGCCCAGAGAACAATGCTCTTCCCCGGTGATAGGGTAAAAGTTACAAGTGCTCTTGAACAGAGAGTAGCGATAAGAAGAGTGAAATAAAACGTACCATGACACTTTATCTTATCGGCCTTGGGCTTGCAGATGAAAAAGACATTTCTGTGAAAGGAAGGGAGATTGTAGGACGATGCGATCTTGTCTATGCTGAAAATTACACTTCGCTATTACAATGTTCTGCGGAAGATCTTGAAAAGTTCTACAACAAAAGAATCATTCTTGCTGACCGGGAAATGACCGAACAAGGAGCTGAGAGAATAGTTCATGAAGCGAAAGACAAGAACATTGCTTTTCTGGTCATAGGGGATCCATTTTCGGCCACAACCCATATTGAATTATTCAAGCTGGCAAAAGAACAAAATGTGGACGTACATATTATTCACAACGCATCCATTCTTACGGCTGTAGGTGTAACAGGATTACAGTTGTATAAATTTGGAAAAGTCACTTCGATTCCATTTCTGGAGGATCATCCCCACTTGGAAACGCCGTATACAGTACTCAGTGAAAATCAAAAAATGGGGTTGCATACCCTTTTTTTATTAGACTTAAAACCAAATCAACATAAATTTATGACCGTACAGGAAGCTTTAGACATTCTGGAAAAGATTGAATCGAAAAAAGATCAAAAAATAATCCATGACGATCTTCTTGTTGTCGGCTGCGCGCGGCTGGGAAGCGAAAATCAAATTATCAAAAGCGGCTTATTGAACAAAATAAAACAATACGATTTTGGCAAACCACCACACTGCCTCATTATTCCAGGAAAATTACATTTTACAGAAGAAGAGATGCTGATGTTATGGCAGATAGAATAAAATGAAAATTCTATGACGAAGAATAATCAACATCCCTCGTCACAGCATACAATGACTCAAACGCCGAAAACAACGCAGGGTTAAATTTAATCCATAAATCGAGTTTTCTCGTTTCATGAAAGTTGACTGAGAAACGATTGCCCATCACGACCGCATATTGAATCTCAGTAAACTTGTCTTGCGCTTCTTCAGCAGAAAGCAGTTCAGATTCAGTATCGGCAACAGTAGATGGAGACCAATACTCATCTTCCTGATGAAAAGACGCTTTCTGAGAAGGATGCTCGCCATAAAATAATTGATGATAGTTTATAGAACCAGCGTTGGCAGCGTTGTAGAATTGCGCAGCAAGTGAATTCCATCGTTCAAATGAGTGTTCAAATGAGTATTGCACACCTGCAGGAAGATCTTTGTTTTGGTTCTCAGGTACAAAAGAGTTACTTCTTACCTTAGAATCTTCAACTACTTCTTTTTCTAATGGAGACCATTGTAAAAGCTTTCGTATAAGCTTTTCTGGGTTCTGCTGTATTGGATTCTGCTGTATAGTACTGGAACTATCTTGAGTTGTGGAATTACTCCCGGAATTACACATTTTTAGTTCGTGTTCCAGAAAAGTTTCTTGTTCTTTTCTTTTTTCAGAAGAGTTAAGAAGAGGAATTTGTGAAAAAAAAGTTTCCTGTTGACGATATTCAAATGTTCTATGATCCAAAATAACAGCTGAGATTGCTTTTACTATCGCTGTAGCAGAATGATATTTGATCTGGTTTTGTTGAACTAATGTTTCTAAAATCAAGTAACTACCCTCCCACCTTTGTCTTTTTATTTGAGATCCATGACGTATATAAATGTTACTGATTTTAAAAATTACTGATTTCAAAAAGTTACTAATTTCAAAAAAGTATTCACCACTATCTAAGTCCATAGGATATGTCACCACACATAGAGATTAGTACGAAATATCTACTTCACACCAATTTCATATACATAGATAAATATATATACAAAAAGATTTTACTCTTCAATGCATGGAACTAAAAAAGAGGTTGATTGCAGTCTTTGCTCTATTTTTGCTGGTTATAAATATTATCAATTTTATTATCCTTTCCGTTATCACAAACCATTCCACTTCTCTGACAAGTGATGCTACTTCTGCTTCCTCCGGGCAAACATTATTGTGTATTAATGCCCCGCCATCTATTACCACTATTGCTGATCAGAGCGCAACAGTAGGAACAGCATATACATTGCAAGTGACAGCTACGGATGCTAATAACCATTCTCTTAGTTACATTGACAATACTTCTTTATTTGCCATTAACCAGAGCGGGTATATCAGTTTCACGCCCGGTTCCGGAGATGTTGGCAGTTCTAATATTCTTATAACGGTTCAAGATAACACCGCCTGTTCAAATAATGAAACAACAGACACATTCACGTTAACCATCGCAGAAGCAGCGCCAGCTCCTGCTGCGGTAACGGGAGCTGCCGGCGGTGGGGGTGGGGGTGTCTCTGCAAAAAAATTAGAAGAAGTTCCTCCCCTTAAACGATCATTTACGCTCAGCGAGGAAATTATCAAAGTAAATGTGAAACAATCACAGAAATTAGAGAAAAAAATAAAGATTACCAACAATGGAGAAGTTCCCATTAAAATTACTATTTTAGAGAGCCATCTTGACAGCGTTATTACACTTAATCCAGCAGCATTTACATTGGATGTTAGCGAACAAAAAGAAGTCACAATTACATTTAATCCTACACAGGATGCCACACCAGACATTTACACGGGATTAATTACGTTCTCCGCTGATTCCAGCGGACTTGAAAAAACACTCAAAGTAGTGTTAGAAGTAGAATCTGATGAAATTTTATTTGACGCAAGCGTAGATTTGCCAAGAAAAACATTCCAGCCTGGAGAAGAACTGATTGCCGCCGTGACGGTGTTTAATTTACAACGAATTTCTTCGTATAATGTGGATATTACGTATACGATCACTGATCTTCAGAACACGTTATATTTTGAACAAAAAGAATCAGTTACTTTTGAAGATCAAGCGTCGTTCACAAAAACGTTTCCCATTCCTGAGAATTTCCAACCAGGAACGTATCTCTTTGGCATACGCGTTGTTGCAGGAAATTCTTTTGGCACGGCGACAGAACTCTTTACCATAGAAGGACCAACCAGCATTATATCTCCGCTGCCACAACTTGCCCCTTTGGAAAAAGCTGCCGCGTTCTTAAAAAAACAGCTAGTCTGGTTTGCTTTAGTTATAGTGATCTTCCTGCTGTTACTCCTGGCAATTTTGTTCTCCCTTATAAAACGCCGGCATGGAGGACGCAGAAAAGAGAAAGGAAATGGGCGTACCATTGTCAAACATAAGATTATGACTTCAAATGATTCTATCAGGCTGCGGAAAAGATTAGCTTTCTTGCGTGAAACTCGCAGAGAAGGTCTTCTTGAAAAAGAGAAATATGACAAAATGAAATCAGAAATTGAACCCTTGCTGGAAAAAATAGAAAAGAAGGGCATTTTGCCTAAATATGGACAGGCAAAAGATAAAAAAGATAAAACAATTTATAAAAAATAATTATATTCTCTTTGTGAGAATATCTCCGTTGCATGAGTACGCGATCAAAATGAAAAACCCAATCGCTCAAATGGGCAGGGTATTAAACAAATAAAAAGAAAGAAATAAGAAAACAAAAAAGAGGGAAAAATGGCACATGGAATTGGCGCATTTGGTAAAATTCTTGAACAATTAGAGACTGAACTTCGTAAGCTTCGTGATTCGCGCGACAAATCAAAGCAGCAGATAACAGGTCTTTCCCAACGATTAACAACGATCATTCGGGAAGAGATGAAATTACGCGGTGAATTTGCCGATTTACGGAAGCAGGAAGATAACTTATTGAAAAAAAGAAATGACATGAAGAAAAAAATTGATTCGTTAAACTCAGAAATTAAAAAATTGGCCTCTGCAAAACAGAAACTGCAAAAAATATAATGTTTCTGTTTTTTAGGTATTTTTTTACGAATATTACAAATATAAATATTACGAATATATTGTTACTTTCTACTCTCCTAGAATTTTATTCTTTAAAGCAAAAAACGACTTTTCCTGTATAATTGCCGAGAGATGCAGTTTTGGGTGCGTAGGCATAAAATTCAACGCCAATCCCTTTCTCTGGAAATACGTGAAAAGTGTCTGGTGTAATTTCTATCCACTTCGCTAAATCGCCCACTGCCATGATGGTGACATCTGCTTCTTGTGGATATGTTATTAATGCTGATCTTCGTACCCATGCGCCAGCAGAAATTTTCCCGAATTTAAAAGCATCAGTATCGGTATTAAATCCAACCATTTTACGTTTTCCTTCTTCAATCGTGAGGGAAGCGTCAATCGTTTTCACAACCGTACATCTTGGCCAGTGAAGGTAGGTAAAAATAGTTGTAACAATAATAAATCCAATTAAACTATAAAATAAGATCTTCTTTTTCTTAGAATTCATTGTTGCCTCTTTTCTTTATTCTTCGTTTCATAAATAATAATACTAACCCCGTCAGAACAACCACGATACCAGATGTGGCCATCATTGTAAATATGCTACTATTATTTTTTTGTTGGGGCTCAGGAGGAGATCTGATCTCAAGCTGGATTTCTTGTTCTTTCTGTTCCCCTTCAAAAAACAGGTGTAATAACCCATTATATTTTCCTGGTGATTGTTCGATCTTGACAATCCCACCTACAGTTTCTTCCTGCCAGGGAGCAAGGGTAATTGTAGAGGAATGTAATAATTCTGTTCCATTCAAGTATAATTTAAAGAACACATTGCGTAATTCATTCCCCCAATTATTATAGAGTATGACATTAAATTCCGAAAATCCAGGATCAAGTTGAGAAGTATAATTTCGCACCATAAGATCCATGTTTCCTATTTTAAACTGGCTTGTTGCTTCTTTTTCTTCACCATCATAGAAAACAACCGCTCTGGCCCAGTAATCTGCGGGAGGCAGGCCTGTGGTGTCAAATGAAGCATCAAGAGTAACAAATTCCAACGCAGGAAGAGGTTTACTTTCGGTAGTAATGGAACCAAGAGTTTTATTCTTTGCATCGTAGACCGTAATAACACCGCGCACGGATTCAATGTCTTGATATCCTTGACTTTCGATGTGAATTTTAAACGGCACGGGAGTCCCTACATTTACATTTGAAGCGGATAATCCAACATGAATATCTTTCTCATGCGAATAAACTTGAAGGTTAAACCTCTTATTTACAGCAAGGAGTGCAGCAAGACCGGGTTTTGGATCAGGATTTACTTCACGCACGGAAAGCGAAAAATCGTACATACCCGAAGGAATTAACGTTTCAGGAAAAGCAATTGTCAAGTCAAATTCGTTGCCTTTCACTTCACTCACGGAAATAAATTTCATTAATTCTTCATTTCCAGAAAGCGTTAGTTCAGTAGGCATGTCAGTGCCTGAAATTTTATAATTAGTTGTAATCGTATCGCCAGGCTTATAGAGAATTAATCCGAGATATCTTCCGCTGAGGGTTAAACCGTGAAGCGATGGTAGTACTATCAGGAACAGTATGAAAAATACAGAACCTCTTTTTATTGCGCGCACCACAGGGAATGAAAGAAGAAAAAAGTATAAAAACCTTTTCTTCAGGTTTTGTTAAAGATGAATATATTCTCCTCAGCCGCTGGACGTTCCCGTGAAGGTGAATGTTGCGGAACTTGTTACAGACGCTGCTGGAGCATCTGTGGGAACAGTAACATTAATATCAATAACACCTGCATCTTGTCCAGCTTGGAAATCAAGAGGGAAATGTGTCGTGTTGCCACATAAAGTTGCGTTATTATAATACTGGATGTTAACGTACGTTCCTTCTGGATTAGTTATATTGCCTACACCGCCAGTAGCGTTCGAAATATTCCAGCCATAAAAGCTAACACCACTATACCCCAAACAAGATGCAGCCGTATCATTTGTTTGCCCAGTGACGTTTCGGAAGAATGCCCCTTTTACCCTAATTTCAAACGCTGGGTTTGTCCCACCAATAAACGAAGCTGCAGTACAATTACCCGTACATGAATAATTTACAGATAAATTGAGATTCCCTGTATTTTCAAGATAAAATCCAGAAACAGAACGCACCGGTCTGGTTATGTTGGCCGTTGCTATCCATAACACAGGTTCCACCATCCGCAAAACCGCTTCCGAAATCAATATTCTGAACCCTGTTGGTGATTGACGTTGTAGCTTGGATTGTTATATTTGCTTGGCCTGTCGCTGTACTCGTGGCAGCACCAGCAAGTGAGGCATAGATTGATGTCAATTCAGCAAGCTTTGTAACGCTAACAACAGTACCAACAACGGTGATCACAAGCGCTGCTACTAACAAAACCATAATCGATTTATTGGAAATTTGTTTCATTCTATATACCTCACTTTAATTTGATTATACCTGGTTACTATACCAAGCCACTATAATATCTTAAACTATAGAGTATCGAAATACTCTTTTTTTAGCCGCTGGACGTTCCCGTGAAGGTGAATGTTGCGGAACTTGTTACAGACGCTGCTGGGGCATCTGTGGGAACAGTCACATTAATATCAATAACACCTGCATCTTGTCCAGCTTGGAAATCAAGAGGGAAATGCGTCGTGTTGCCACATAAAGTTGCGTTATTATAAGAATTAATATTAACGTACGTTCCTTCTGGATTAGTTACATTGCCTAAACCGCCAGTAGCGTTTGAAATATTCCACCCATTAAAGCTAACACCACTATATCCCAAGCAAGATGCGGCCGTATCATTTGTTTGCCCAGTGACGTTTCGGAAGAATGCTCCTTTAACCCTAATTTCAAACGCTGGGTTTGTCCCTCCGATAAAAGAAGCTGCAGTACAATTACCCGTACATGAATAATTTACAGATAAATTGAGATTCCCGGTATTTTCAAGATAAAATCCAGAACTGACAGAACGCACCGGTCTGGTTATGTTGGCCGTTGCTATCCATAACACAGGTTCCACCATCCGCAAAACCGCTTCCGAAATCAATATTCTGAACCCTGTTAGTGATTGAGGTTGAGGCTTGAATAGTGATATTTGCTTGGCCTGTTGCCGTACTCGTGGCAGCAGCAGTTAACGTGCCATATACAGGCATTTTTGTGAGATTGGAAATACTAATGAACGTGCCTACAATGGTTACCACTAAAGCAATGAAAAGGAGACCAACAATCGTCTTATTTGAAACATCTCTCATAACTACCACTCCTCTTTTTCTTTTTTATTTCTCTTTTTTAACAATTATCAATTGTTATAAAATAATTTTAAATTAATTTTTATAACGACTTGTTATCTATTTTTATTTCTCACCAACACCAGTTGAAGTAGGTTTTGTAACTTGCAAACTTACTACTCCTTTGGATACCGGGTGATCAGATTGAACAATTTGTAAACTTACCACACCACCTGCTTCCAGTTGATCAGGCAGCTTAGGTTGAGCATCGTAAACAGATTTCATATAGACGCCTAAACTCACAACACTTACAATAATAACAACAACTAACATTACCATTACTGTTGTGTTAGAGAAATCTTTTGAACGAACTGCTCTTGATTGAAGTTTACTTTTTCTTGAACTCCTTTTTGAACTCTTTTTTGCAGCCATAGTCACATCACCAACTCTTTTATTGAACTCTGTTCTGGAACAGAGATAAATAGTTAAGGTTTATATATCTTTCCTTTTTGCAACACAGTGTCTTAGTCATATTCCTCTTTATGAAAGTAGCGGTATACGACATAAAATCCTATCCCACCAAGGAGAATTCCAATTATAACCCAGAGCAAGATCGTTGAAGTTGACGTTGAGGCTGCGCCTGATACTGCCACCGCCTGCCCAACGAGAGGCGGCGTGCGAACAATGTCTTCTGCTTCTTTCTCCGAGACAAATTCACTTTCATACTGAAATATTTTCTGATCCATGCGAACAGTATTCCAAAAATTGACAACCATCTCAAACGTGTATTTTCCTGGTTCTTTATCTTTCGCATCAAGATAATCCGTAATACGCTGAATCATCTCTCCTTCAATATCAACAGATTTTGTTCTAAACTCATCAATTTTCTTGCCATCTTTTTTCACTTCAACATCAACAAACACATTTTTCACTTCAGTGTTCCATTTATTGAGCAAGTCCAGGGAATACTGATTAATTTTATAGGCAATGAAATAAGGGTCAAAATAGGTTATTTCCACTTCCGGTTGGCCGACACGCAATATTTTTCGCAATTCTATTTTTTGGTCATCAAACGATGTCACGGCGGAAACTTCAAATTCACCCAGTTGGAACAGATCACGCTTCAGCGAGGCGCGCAACAACGTTGTTTCTTTTGTCGACAAAGACAGTTTCTCTGTCTGCAGGGAATGTGGCCGCTGTTCTTTATCATTTATATAAAACGTCGTTTGAATTTCTGAAATATCTTCTTTTCCAAGGTTCTCTACTTCTGAAACAAATTCAATTTTATCTCCTTGGTCGTGAAAGTTCAATTTTGCAGCGATATATTTATCGGGATAATCACCGACGGCAATAATTTTATGTTTCAGCACAAGTTTTGAAGCAATAAGTCCTTCTTCTGTAGAAGTTAATCGTTGTTCGACAACGATGTTACCCAGCGCTTCTCCAGAAGGGAGATTTTCCGGAAGATCTATTTCAAAATATACCGGCTTGAAATCATCTTCCGGGGTAAGTGTTACTTCTTTCGTCGTAAGAGTAAGGTATTTTCCCAGTTCTCCTTCAGCAGAAATAACGAGATCTAATTCTTGACGATCGTTATTCACTACCCAAAACTGCCTTGAAGAGACGGGTGTTTCTTCATAAATGATCGTTGTTTTTGCTGGTCGAATGCCAAGAGCAGTAACTAGCTGGAAGGCGAGCAACAGTACCAGTGCCCATACGATTATTTTTTTAGTCATTTGGTTTGTTTATTGAAAATTGTTCCAATCGTTTGATGATGAGTTCTTTATCAGGAAGTTTTGTAATCCAGCTTATCGTAAAGAGCAATTCTCCAACCACTGGCGGGAGTTTGTTCTTATAAAATTCTGCAGACACTGTCTGCAGTTTTTGATTTACCTCATATGCGGTATCGTACTTTTTTTCTGAAAATGATGTTGTCTTTTTCATTTAGCTTATACTCGACCCCGTTACTGTAAACGTGATAATGGAACTCTTTCCTCCTGGTGGTTCCTCATCTGGAACTGTTAAATTAAGATCCATTAAAAAGTCATCATTCACATCCCGCCAGTTTACCTCTGCGGCATCCGTTATCCCGTGCAAGTTCTTAGACATATTTCTCCAAACGATGGTTGACAAAGTCGTGTTAAACGATCCAGATTCGTTCTCCCGGAACTGGTATTGATATGCTGATCTATTTAATCCAAGCGAAGTGAAAAGCTGGCTGGCATTGACACTGACATTGAAGAAAATGTTGCCGGTGTTTTCTGCTCGGAACGGACGAGGAACACCATCGGTGGTGTTAAGTATTGCTCCTCCACTTTGTTCTCCAAATTCCACAAGATCGGTGGTAAACGTGATTTGCAGCAGGGAATCGATCGTAAAGTTGGAAAGGTTCAGTATTTCGCCGTTTGACCAGGTGCCAAAGCCGCCGCTGTCATTCGCCCTCACTCGCCAATAATACGTCGTGTCAACATCGAGCACGGTTACGGGATAGAACGTCGTGTTTGGTTTGCCGGCATCAGGAGCGATGGCCGAAACATTAATTTCCGGGTTGTTAAACAGTTTATTGTTATCAACCTGCA
>JAGVYN010000036.1:9379-14082 GCA_018303265.1 Candidatus Woesearchaeota archaeon | reverse complement strand
AAATTTGGCGTTGATACATTCATCAAAGAGTGTGAATCGTTCTGTTTGGAGATGGCCGATCTCATGACCAAAGATCTTGCCCGCATGGGTGTGACCTTTGATATTTCCCATCCCTACATGGCGCTTAAAACCGAATTCATGGAAGGGGAATGGGATTTAATTAAGAAAGCGTACGAAAAAGAGAGATTGTATCATGGAGAAAAAGTCCTCACCTGGTGCCAGCATTGTGAAACAGCCGTTGCCAAACATGAATGTGAATATCAAAATATTACGGACAAATCCATCTTTGTGAAATTTCCTCTCAAAGGAAAAAAAGATGAGTATCTCCTGATCTGGACGACAACACCATGGACGATCCCGTTTAATTTAGCGGTGATGGCTGGACCAGACATCGACTACTTGAAAATAGAAGTTGATGGTGAAAAAGGTGAAAAATGGATCCTGGCAAAAGCCTTAGCTGGGGTGGTTATCGAGTCTGTTGCCGGAAAAAGAATGAAAGTTCTGGAAGAGATGAAAGGAAAGAATCTGGAAGGACTTGAATATGTTCATCCCTTTGCGGAACATATCTCCAAATATGCAGAATTGAAAAAAAAGCACCCTCATGTTCACACCGTCATCCTCAACGAGCAGTATGTTGACACCACGTCGGGAACAGGGTTAGTTCATGCTGCTCCCGGCTGCGGTCCTGAAGACCAGGAAGCCTGTAAACCCTACGACATTCCTCCTTTCAATAGCGTAGGCGAGGATGGTTTTTTTCCCAAAGAGATGGGAAAATTTACCGGCTGGAGAGCCAAAATTGATGATCCCAAGTTTATTGCCGCTTTGGAAGAAGAAAACGCGTTTGTCGCGAAAAGAAGCGTGAAGCATGAGTATCCTCACTGCTGGCGCTGCAAGCATCCCGTCATTTTCCGGATTACGTACCAATGGTTTTTCAAAGTGGAAGATATGCGTGACAACATTCTGAAAGGAAACAAAGAAGTTCATTGGGTTCCTGACACGGCCTTGCATGCCTATGAATCATGGATCAGTAATTTGCGGGATAATTCCATAACAAGACAGAGATACTGGGGAACACCTGTTCCCATTTGGCAGTGTGAGAAATGTGATGCCGTGAAAGTTATAGGATCCAGACAAGAAATTGAAGAACTGGGAGGAAAAGTTCCAGAAAATATCCACAAGCCGTGGATTGATGAAGTAACGTTGAAATGCACCTGCAAAGGAAAAATGAAACGTGTTCCTGATATCATCGATGTGTGGGTTGACGCTGGGACGGCAAGTTGGAATTGTTTGGGCAACGATCCAGAAAAGATGGACCATTTTTATCCAGCAGACATGATTCTGGAAGCAAGGGAACAAACAAGGCTCTGGTTTAGCATGCTTTCAATCTGCTCTTACTTGTATCTGGGACAGAATGCGTTTAAGAACGTGTACGTCTATGGCATGCTCTTGGATATTGAAGGAAGGAAAATGAGCAAGAGTATAGGGAATATTATTTCACCTTATGAATTAATTGACAAACATGGCGTGGATGTTCTCCGTTTCTACATGTGCCAGAACACGGCCGGACAGGATATTAATTTCAGTTGGGATGAATGTAAAGTGAAAAGCAGGGAACTGCAAATCCTGTGGAACGTACACAAATTGTTGATTTCATTATATCATGAAAATAACATTAACCCCAGTCTGCTTGATGACACCAAGATGGCGGCCCTGATGGGCAGCGAAGAAAAATATATCATCTCCAAACTCAATTCCACAATCAAAAAGGTAACTGCGCTCATGGAAGGATATCAGATCGATCAAGCTATTGCCCCATTGGAAGAATTATTCTTGGAATTAAGCAGGACGTACATCCAGATGGTGCGCGATAAATCTTCTCTCGGCAGTGAAGAGGAAAAACAGGTTGTGATCTATACCATTTACAAAACGCTCTTGGAATTCTGTAAGATGTTTCATGTTTTCGTGCCGTTTATCAGCGAAGCGATGTATCTTAATCTTCAGGAAGAGTTCGGGCTGAAAAAGGAAAGTATCAGCCATTACTTATGGCCCGTTGCGAATGAAAAAAGAATCGATGCTGTTTTAGAGCAGGAGATGGTTCTTGTCCAGCAAATCATTGCCGGCGCCTTGCACGCGCGAGAAAAAGCAAATTTGGGCGTTCGCTGGCCGGTGAAGGAACTTGCCATTGTAAGCACTGATGGCGACGTGATTGACGCTGCGGAAAACGGCCGGGAGATCCTCATGAATCAAACGAATGCGAAATCAATCAGTATCGTGCAGAGCCTGCCGGGAGTACATGCCACGATCAAGCCAAATTACTCTAAGATAGGGCCAGCTTTTGGCCCGTTTTCGCCGCAGGTTATCTCGGCACTTGCTGCGGAGAGTGCAGCAGCAATCGTGAGTCATTTTGAGAAAGAAGAGGGTTACATATTCCAAGTGGAAGGACGGGAAGTCAAGATCACACCAGAGATGGTAGCCGTGGAAACGACCGCTCCGAAAAATTATACGGAATCAGCGTTCAAAAACGGCGTGGTGTATCTTAACACGGAACGAAACAAAGAACTGGATACGGAAGGCTACGTTCGTGAACTGATGCGGCAGGTCCAGGAATTACGCAAAAATGCTGGGTTAGAGAAACAAGACCGGATCGTTTTATATGTTAAGACTACAAAGGAGCTAAAAGAAAACCTCCAGAAATTTCATGCTGATATCCAGGAAAAAGTAGGCGCGGATACTCTCAAAATAGAGACTATCGATCCGGCGAGAAAGCATCAGCACACGGGAGAATTTGCCATTAAAAAAGAAACGTTCAAAGTGTGGTTTGATAAAATTTGAATGTATTGGGTTGTTATTTTATATTTGGCAATATCACATCTTCACTGGAATAAATTCTTCTTCTTTTGCCGCCAATCGAATAAATGCCCGTTCATTTTGAGCTACATCTGCAAAATTCCAGGAGCTTCGTTGAATAGAAACGGGTTGTAATGACCATTGCAGTTCCCCGTTGTCTTTCACCAGAATCTGCACATAGTGTTTTAATTTTGGAATAAGTTTCTTGGTTCGTTCATCAAGTATATACTCATCACGCCAGGTATCAGGATGGATAATGACTGTACCTCCCTTCTCTTCCAGATATTTTTTATGAATGTGGCCGAAGACAAAGATTTTATGCTTTTGGATCAATTTTTTCTTTTTCTTCTTAAACACATTTACAACCCCATCAATGTCCCAATGCATATTGCGCAATCTTCGATAAAATTCATGGAAAAGACTCCGCGGAAATGAATATGTTGGATCCATGAAATAGCGGAAAGGATAATAAAAAACACTTTTCAGAAAATAACGCAGGGAATGGGCGCTCAATTTTTTCTTTGCTTCCTGATGAACTGAGAAGAGTAAGGGAATTGGTCTGATCCGTTCCAGGAAGGGATGCTCTTCTTTTAGCCCTGTAAAGCCGCTAATAACCGCAAAAGAGACCCAGGGAAGGTTGAGATGTTTTCTCCCTTTATGTATAAAAGCATAGTTCTGAGGATTAATCCGGTTAATTGCATCATACTGCTGTCCATGCTCTGCATAGATGCCGTGCTCTTTGTACTGCAGTCCAAAATAGACATTTCCTCTGGATTTCAGGCGTTTTCTAATCTCGTGCTGGATTCCTTTGTAAAACAAATCATGATCATGATTGCCGATAGTAAAAAACAGCCGATTTTTTGTAGCAGCGGCAAATTCATGCAAAGCATCAAAAACACGTTGGTGCGCCTGAAAAATCAAACCTAGTTTTCCAAGGGAAATATCCTGTGAAATGTGTCTTGGATACGTTTTCTTTCCCTGTTTTGTGATGTAGGGGCATTTTAAGAAATCAAAAGTATCGCCATTGAGGATGAGATCAACAGGATGCTTTTTCTTCACTAGGGAAATGATTAACCTGGAAAGAGTGGTATCACTGATAAAATCATCGGTAAGTGTTCCTGCGCCCATTTCAATATCGCCGAGGATAATAACTTCTTTTTTCATAGTCACCATGAAGTAGTTAAATATTTATAAATCTTTTGCAATATCTCGCAAAAGGCTTAACTTGGTTACAAAGAGCCTTGGTTAAAAGATATAAACTTTTTTCCGCCAGTTCCTGCACATTTATAAAAAGGCAGTTTTCCTAGGATTTCATGAGTTTGTGCACTATTGTGGGAATGGGGCCTGGCCTTGGCTTATCAGTTGCAAGACGATTTGCAGAAGAAAAATTTGATATTGCCATGATTGCAAGAAATGAAACTCATCTGCAAGATCATAGCAAAGTACTCAATGAGTATGGAACAAAAGTATCGTATGCAGTAGCTGATGCGGGGAATATTGATAAACTAACAGGAGCATTAAGTAAGTTTTCTGATGAAACAGATGTTTTGGTATATAATACTGCTGTAATTGAAAAATCTTCTCTTACTATTGACCCGCAAAAACTTATTGAACATCTTCAGGTTGATGTTGTTGGGGGTTTAGTGTCTGCACAACAAATTGTTCCTTCAATGTTAGGAAAAGGAGAAGGAACGATACTTTTTACAGGAGGAGGTTTTGCCCATGAGCCGAATCCAAATTACGTTTCGTTAAGTATTGGAAAAGCTGGGTTATGGAATTTGGGGAAGATGTTAGCAAAGAAATATCGACAATATCATATTCATGTTGCCGTTGTCAGCATTTATGGGAAAGTTGAA
>JAGVYN010000036.1:0-9357 GCA_018303265.1 Candidatus Woesearchaeota archaeon | reverse complement strand
ATATTCCTGGTTAATATCTAATACCATAAATTTTATATAAGAAGCGTATCTCTTTTTACGAAAGAGTTTATACAAACTTTCTCTAAGGCTATGGAGGGATTATCAATGGAAGAACAACATCCGATTATTAACCAGAAAGCGCCGGAATTTGAAGCGCAAGCATTTCAGAACAATGAAATTAAGAAAATTCGTCTTGCCAGCTACCAGGGAAAATGGGTTGCGATGGTCTTTTACCCTGCCGATTTTACGTTTATCTGTCCGACGGAATTGGGAGATTTAGCGGATAATTATGCGGAGTTTCAGCGCTTAGGCGTAGAAGTGCTGAGCGTCAGCACCGACACCGTCTTTGTGCATAAAGCATGGCATGACAATTCAGCGACTATCGCAAAAATTAGATTTCCCATGCTCGCAGATCCTACCGGCAATATTTGTAAAGCGTATGGCACATACATCACCAGCGAAGGGCTCAGCCTGCGAGGAACATTCATCATTGATCCCGATGGAATTCTTAAAGCGTATGAACTGCATGACAACAGCATCGGGCGAAGCAGTGCAGAATTATTGCGGAAAATAAAAGCTGCGCAGTACGTCCGGGAACATGGCGGAGAAGTCTGCCCTGCAAACTGGCAGCCGGGAAAAGAGACATTAAAACCGGGCCTGAACTTGGTGGGAAAAATATAACGAGGTGAATGGACATGACATATCAGGAACAAAATTTCACGCATTTGCTCGGGACGCCGGGATTTAGCGATAAGCTCTTAACAACCCATTTTGGCTTGTATAGTGGGTATGTGAAAAATACAAATAAAGCTCTTGAACTTCTCCAGTCATTAGCGGCAGGAACGCCAGAGTGGTCGGAAGTGAAACGTCGGTTCGGCTGGGAATTTAATGGCATGCGTTTGCATGAATTGTATTTTGAAAACCTCGGCAAAAAAAAGACAACCCTTGGGGAACATACATCGCTTTCCAAATTGATGGTTGAGGCCTTTGGTTCAGCGCAGAAATGTCAGGATGCTTTCGTGACCACTGGCAAAATGCGTGGCATTGGCTGGGTTATCATGGCTTACGACTCAGTTGCTAAAAAAATATTCCATGTCTGGATCAATGAACATGACGTTGGTCATCTGGCAGGTACAGTTCCACTTCTGGTCCTGGATGTCTTTGAACACGCTTTTATCACAGATTACAACATGGACAGGGCAGCGTACATTACTGCTTTTATCAATGCCATCGACTGGGATGTTGTGCAGAAGCGATTTGAGAAAGCCAAACCATAAATTGCAGATGGTTCAATAAATTAAGAGATGTTTCCACAGGGCATGGTGAAACCATTTATTTCTATTATTATAGCAACCTATAACCGCTCCCGCATCTTGAAAAGAGCCATTGATTCTGTATGTGCGCAAACGTATTCCCATTGGGAACTTATTATCGTTGATGATAGGTCTACTGATGATACTGTTGAACTACTAACGGGAATACTTACAGGAATCACGAACCATAAAATAACTATTTTTCCACTTGACGGCCATCAAGGTCTTGCTACTGCACGAAATAAAGGGATAGAACTTGTGCAGGGAGACTTTGTAACATTCCTGGATTCTGATGATCGCTACGAAAAAAACCATCTTGAATCCCATGCCCAGATTATACAACAATATCCTCAGATTGATTTCTTTTACGGTGGAGTACAAGTCATCGGCAGAAAATATGTTCCTGATATTGAACGGCCTGGTTTTCAAATTAATGTTGACAATTGTGTTGTAGGCGGAACGTTCTTTATAAGAAAATCTGTTCTCAATGGTGTGGGTGGTTTTCCTTACAAACAATTCGGAGAAGATTATGCCCTCTTTCACTTTATCAAAGAGAAAGGGTACAGCATGATGCAGGTGCCTCTCCAGACGTATATTTATGATCGGACGGAAGACGATTGCCTCACGAAAGCAAAAGTACTCATGAAAGCAGATCTATCTTCCTCGCCAGAATAAAATCGTTCTCAGACAAGCCATTTATCGCATGAGTAAATAATGTTATTTCAACTTTTCCCCATGTGAAAGAAATATTGGGGTGATGGCCTTCCTGTTCTGCTAATTCTCCCACTTTATTGACAAATTTCAACGCGGTTTTGAAATCTTTAAATTTAAATTTCTTTGTGAGATGATGCTCTTCAACAACATTCCATTTTGACACTTGGCTGAGATATTCCTGCAGTTTCTTTCCTTTGAGCGGCGGAATGCCGCCTTCGCAAGGGACGCATTTTTTGGTTGCCAGATCTTTCATGTTTCATCCTCCTTTTTTGTATCGCTTCTTAATCGCCAAACACTCGTTGATAATTCTGCCAAATTTGATCTGCAGCCTCTTTCTCCGTTATCTCTTTGATCTCGGCAATCTTCTTGATTGTTTCCCTCACAAACGCCGGCTCATTTTTGCGATCTTTAGATGGTGATAACCAGGGCGCATCTGTTTCAGTTAAAAGCTGCCCCAATGGGGCTTTTTTGACCAACGTCTGAAAATTACTGGAGATCAGGATATTTGGGGGGATGGAAAAGTAATGTCCCAGTTCAATTGCCCGTGTCATGGCGCTTTTCCTCCCAGAAAAACAATGCTGGTTTACAGGAATTTCGTTATTTTTTATTTCCTCTGCGAGAATCTGCAGGCACTCTTCTTCTGCTTTGCGTGAATGAATGACCAGCGGCTTTTTCACTTTAATCGCAAAACGAATGATCTTCCGAAAATTTTCCGCCTGTTTTTCATAGGTTTCTTCTTTATCAGCCCAATGAAAATCCATGCCCACTTCCCCGATGGCCGTGACCTGATCCAGATGTTGTTCTATATACGTAAATTGCTCAGCCAGATTGATCGGTACTGTCTGCCGGGGCAAGCCTGTTTCTCCTTCCGCCAATCCTAAGGCATCAATGGGATAAATTCCCAAACTCGCGCGCAACATTTCCGGATATTTTTTCACGAGTGCCAACACTTCCCTGTTCGCGGGAGGATTGACTCCTGATATGAGGATTCGTTTCAGCCCTGCTTTCTTTGCTCGTGAAAGAACGTCATCCAAATCCTGTTTAAAAAGTTCATGATTTAAGTGGCAGTGCACGTCTACTAAGTTCATATCTCTTGGAAAAAAGTCTGTTCTTTAAATTTATTTAGGTTGAAAGCAACGATGTCAAATTTCTTCCGCTTCATGGAAGCGTAGCGTAGCAAGCTTTTTGCCACAGCACGTGAAGAGATTGGCACCGTGGTAGTTGTTATGTTTTTGGGATAGTACAATGAAGGGCATTAATAAGTACTCTTTTTCAAATCGAGGTCTTTTCTGACTTTATCGTAATATTTGTGATCCCCCAAGTGAAACTCAATATAGACAGAATTTTTCACTTTCACAAACAGAATCCTATATTCGGTATTTCCAATGCTAAATGGATATCGAAAGGTCAAAAGCTCGTTGACCTCCCATTCTTTGTAGGTTTTTTTCGAGCCGACAGAGATTGGTTCAATTTTTCTCTCAACAATATCTTTAATCCATTGGTAAATCTTTTCCGCTTTAGTTTCGGTAAGAAGATTAACGATTTGCTCAAAATTCTTGCCGAGAAATTCTACTTTGTAGTCTTGGGAGATATTCGCTTCTATCCTCTTTTTAAATTCATCTTGATTAACCATGCGCTATGCCTCTGGCTACTTCATGGGTCAACTCATATAGAAAACTTTGTGCAGCATACTCTTTTAATTCTTTATAGTAACCAGCTTGAGTGTAGAAGAAGCGTTTTATGTAGGATGGTTTTGCATAGTCATTAATTATGTTTGGCAGTTCTCGTTTGACATATTTCATCACTTCACTGTAATCTTTAAAATAATTTATTTTTTTGTTAAGTTGGAAAGTGTCAAGTACTTCACCAGTTTTGAAATATTCGGTGTAGAGTACCAGAAAGCGGACATTTTTATGGAATTTATCCTTTTCATTGAGCAAAGTAGGAATAGCTTCGTTAATTATATGCCAGTAATCAGAGAGAGTAACTTTTAATGGCTTTGTAGGAAGTATGTTTTTGGCGATACAGCTTTTAGAGATGGAATGATAAAAGAGAGAGTAAAGATCATTAAAATCAATAGTGGTTATTTTAACTTTCTTGTTTTTAAGGATTATTTTTTTTTTGGTTCTCGTAACGACAAAAACATCAATATCTTTGTACTTCTCTTTGTAGAGGAATGAACCGGTAATAAAGCAATATTTGGCGCGGATTTGGACTAAAAGATTTTCAGTTTCTTTCAGGCGTTCATGGAGGAGCTTTTTGTTATGGGGGTTATAGATTATCATTTTATTACTTTAAATATACTAACTTTATAAATCTTTATAATATTTTTAAAAATATATAAAAAAAGTAATGACTTGAGAGCGTAAGTATTGTCCACAAAATAGAACGCTTTATATACGATGTGGACAATAAAACTACTAAATAAAAGCAAAAAATTGCACTTATCTCCCTTCATCTTCTTTTTATCCATCCCTACCCCAACCTTTAAAAACATCCTAATATTCTTTTAACTCATGCTAACGCCGAAAGAAGTACAATTTGTGCGCGAAGAACTTGCTTCGGCAAAGAATCCTTTGTTTTTCTATGATGATGATGCCGATGGCTTAGCGTCTTTCCTCATTCTGTATCGAATTCATCGGGAAGGCAAGGGAGCCATCCTCAAAACTTCGTCCATTCTTGATGAACGTTCCTTGCGAAAAGTCGAGGAACTGAACCCAGATAAAATTTTCGTTCTGGACATCCCTGTTATCAGCCAGGAATTTATCGATCAGGCCAAACGGCCCATTTTTTGGATCGATCACCATCAACCGCTTTCCAGAACAAATGTTCATTACTACAATCCGCGGATAAAAGATCCTGATGCGTACATTCCCACAACCCGGATGGCCTGGCAAATTTCTCAAGCGCCTGAAGATCTCTGGATTGCCACGATCGGCTGCTTGGCGGATTGGCACATGCCTGATTTTATCGATGAATTTATCGCTAAATATCCCCACTTTCTTTCTCAGAAAACAGATCTTCCCACAACCGTTTTCAAAGAGCCTGTGAGCAGATTAATTAAAATGCTCTTTTTTATCCTTAAAGGTCCGACTTCTGACATCCATAAATCCATAAAGATTCTCACAAAGATAAAATCTCCTGATGAAATTTTCCAACAGCAGACAACGCAAGGCAAATTTATCTACAAGCGGTTCGAGAACATCAATAAAAAGTACGAGGTGTTACTGGATGAAGCGAAAAAACAGGTTACACGAAGCAAACTGTTTCTTTTTATCTACACAGAAAAACAATGGTCGTTCACGACAAATTTGGCCAATGAACTAACCGCTTTATATCCTAAAAAAGTGATTGTTATTGCCCGAAAAAAATCAGGAGAGATGAAATGCAGCATCCGCGCGCAAACGCCCATTTCCCAAGCATTAGAACAAGCGCTTGTTGGCATCAATGGCCGGGGCGGCGGGCATCCCACGGCCTGTGGAGCGGTCATCAAAGAAGAAGACTGGCAGCAGTTTGTTGCCCAATTTAAAAGAGAAATTAGCTAAATCTTGATAGCTCACTTATGATGGACAAAACGAAACCATGATCCCTGCGCAGAATATATTTCCGGCACTCTTGTCTTTAGCTGGAATACTTGTCGGCATGATTTTAGCACGTATTGCGCCAGAAGAGATCCCGCAAGGAAAAAAGTATTTTCATTTCCTCGAACGAGTTCTGTTTATGAGTCTGAGCATTATCGGTAGTTTTTTACTGTACGGACAGCACATTGTCCTATTTCTTCTTTTTATCATTTCTGTGATTCTCGTCTTTATTTTTACTTTTAGTATAACAAATCCTTTGGTTCTTCTTGTGTCCTACGTTTTCTTCTTCATTCCCTATTTTATTTCCGGCACTTCGTCGGCACTAGTACCTTCTTTATTGTTTCTCTATGGCTTCCCTGTGGGCACCATCCTGCTTTATGAAAGACAGAAAAAAAGATCTTGAAGCTGCACTGAAAGAGAAAGTATCACCTCTTCTAGAACAAATCATGGAGAAAAATCTTGGTTTTACAATCCCTAAATTAGAATCCGATATAACGGATACGCTGCGCCATCCGTCTCTTAATATCTACGTCCCATTTGACTTGAGTTTCCGGGAAGCTAAAAAAACGTTCAAAAAAGAATTTCTGAAACGTGAATTACGATTACATTTGGGAAATGTGTCAGAGGTAGCGACATTTCTAGGCTTGGATCGAAGAAGCCTTCATCGGGCGATAAAAGAATTACATCTCAATGTGGAGCAGGTCCGTCATCAGCGGGAATCAAGAGAAGACTCTCAGCAGGAAGTCATTACCAGAACGATATTCTCAACATTAGAAAAATATGAAAAGATTCTCCATCCGGAAAAGATGGAAAAAATGTATGAGGAAGTAACTACCCTCTCCAGGAATATTGCCAAGCTTATTCCTCATGAAAGCATGACCTGGAAGGAAGCAGAGCGTGAATTTGAGAAACAATTCCTCTCCCACGCGCTGGAAAAAAGCAAAGGCAATGTTGCAAGAGCAGCAGCGGAAATCGATCTCCGGACAGAAACCTTGCATCGAAAAATAAAGAAGTTGAGATTAAAATGACACACACATGCATATATAATATATGCTTCTTCCGATAGTTTTTTAAGTTTTTCCTTTTTCTAGGTTATCTTTTGATATGGAGGTATAAAGAATGAGCAGAAATAATAATAAGAATAATAATGAAGTATTAATTGTTGAAGATGATGCAATTCTAAGGGAGTTATACGACCGCCTCTTCCAAGTTCATGGCTATTCACCAATCATTGCTACGAATGGAAAAGAAGCATTAGAGTTGTTTCACGAAGGGAGAGAATTTTCTACAGCAGTTATCGATACACAGTTGGGAAGAGGGGAATTTGGACCTGATTTATATGATAGAATCCGCGGGGTGGGCTATACCGGTCTTGCTTTTGGTATGTCTTCCGACCCTTACGCCGAAAGAGCTTGGAAAAGAAAAGAAGGCGTAACTGGATTTTATGATAAGGCCGGGATGTTTAATCGGAGTGGAAACAATCTTCCAAAATCCATTGCAGAAGGACTAGAATTGTTGCAGCAAGGTGTTCAGTATAAGAATATTCGATTTTAATTTTGATTATTATCTTTTTTAATTCTTTATTTTCTTACCACGATGTTTTACCTATTTAAAAAAAATTAACATAAAAAAGAAGAAAAATATTCTTAATACACAAATAAAGAGTGCTTATCTTAAAACAAACTCAGTCCATACGCGACAAACAACGGTGCGAAGACAAGAGCAAATGTGTTAAGAACTTTAATCAACGCGTTCAAGGCCGGGCCTGCGGTGTCTTTAAACGGATCGCCGACAGTGTCACCGACAACGGCTGCTTTATGCGCATCTTTTCCTTTCCCGCCGTAATTTCCCTGTTCGATATATTTCTTGGCGTTATCCCATGCTGCTCCTGCATTTGCCATAAATAACGCTAGCATTAATCCAGCGAGGATAGCTCCAATCAACAGTCCGCCTAAGGCTTTTACTCCTAACAATAAGCCAACAAGAAGGGGTGCCATAACGGCAATGACTGCCGGCAGAATCATGTTGCGCAAGGCCGCTTTGGTGACAATATCAACACATTTTCCATATTCTGGTTTTGCTTTTCCTTCCATCAATCCTTTTATCTCTTTAAACTGCCGCCGCACTTCAACGACAATGCGATGCGCTGAATTTCCTACTGCCGTCATTAACAATGAGGAAAAGGCAAATGGCAGCAATGCGCCGATAAATAATCCTACAAGAACGGAAGGGTTCGTCAAGAGAAACTGCACTGGTTCCGGCATGACAGCACTAATTTCATGCGTAAACGCCGCAAATAACGCTAATGCGCCTAATGCTGCCGAACCAATGGCATAACCTTTGGTGACCGCTTTCGTGGTGTTGCCCACAGCGTCAAGCGCGTCCGTCGTCACGCGAATATCTTTATCTAAACCTGCCATCTCTGCTATTCCCCCCGCATTGTCCGTTATCGGGCCGTAACTGTCCAAGGCAATGATGACTCCTGTTAAAGATAACATGGAAACAGCGGCAATGGCAATTCCATAAATGCCTGCTAACCAGTAGGCAGCAATAATTCCCGTGACGATCACTAACACTGGGAGAACGGTCGACTGCATGCCAATTGCCAGTCCTGAAATCAGATTTGTGCCAGCTCCCGTGACGGAAGACTCCGCAATTTTTTGTACAGGTTTGTATTTTGTGCTCGTATAATATTCGGTAATGACATTAATAAGGAGCGTAATCAACAGGCCCACGATTGTTGCCAGATATAAATTCAGCGGGTTCTTGGTATATATTGTCACCACATAAAATCCAATTGCCGAGAAAATGCCTGCGGCAATAAGCCCTTTGTAGAGCGCTCCCATGATATTCTGTGACTTTCCCAGCCGCACAAACCATGTTCCCACAATGGACCCGATAATGGCCACAATACCCAACATTAACGGATATTCAACAGCATTGCTGTATGCTCCAGACACGGCTGGAATAACACCCAGCAGCATCGCCGCAAGTAACGTTACAACGTACGTTTCATAGAGATCAGCTCCCATGCCTGCACAGTCACCAACATTGTCACCGACATTGTCCGCGATAGTAGCAGGATTGCGGGGATCATCTTCCGGAATACCTTTTTCTACTTTCCCTACGAGATCAGCACCCACATCAGCTGCTTTGGTATAAATACCACCACCAACTCGGGCAAATAAAGAGACGAGAGACGCGCCAAAACCAAGCCCTACCAACATTGCTGCGTCCTGATAAATAGCATAGAAGACGCTTACTGCCAGTAATGCTAATCCTACGACGGCCATTCCCGTAACGGAACCGCCTTTGAAAGCTACATCTAAAGCCGCTGCCAATCCTTTTTTTGCTGTTTCTGCGGTACGTACATTTGCTCGTACGGAAATACTCATGCCGATAAATCCTGACAAGCCGGAAAGAACTGCGCCGAACAAAAACCCTGCGGCAATAGGAAAGCTGAACAATATCCAGAGCAGGATGGTTATAATAACGGCGAAAATAGCAATTGTTTTATACTGCCGTGCCATGTAGGCCATCGCTCCCTCGCGAATGGCATTACTGATTTCCTGCATCTTCTTGGAACCGGGCTCTATGCGTAAAATGCGTAAAGAGAGATAGCCGGCATATGCTAAAGCGACAAAACTTACGATAATTGCAACAAGACTGACATTCATCATTGGATTCCACCCCGATATTATATTTGCCCTGAATGATGTGGGGTCTTTTATATATTTTTTTGTTTGAAT
>JAGVYN010000035.1:1063-10788 GCA_018303265.1 Candidatus Woesearchaeota archaeon | reverse complement strand
CGTACTTCTTCCCTTCTCATGCCCAGATGGGATTCGGCCATGGAGAATGAGAGAAAAGTTCTGGAACTGGGCTGGTTAAAATAATTTAACACAGATTTTGAGGGCAATAATCCTTTAAGCGACTTGTCTTCCAATGTGGCAATATTTCTCGCGGCCTGGGCTGTGTCACAAATCTGTTCCAGGAAGGACAAATCAAAATGTTCCGCAGAGATGATATGGACTAATTTTCCCTGCTGGTCAAGACACGCTTGCTGTATTTCTTCCGGAGAAGCACGACAGAATGAGCGAAATTTCTCTTTATCATACTCTGCAACGGGCGCAGATTCTCCCCAGTAAATCTTTTCCATTAAAGATGAAAATCTTTTTTATTTGTTAAAAACATTTCCTTACTTCAAAATATATATAAATAGTTCCTCTTTATTCGTATTCATGGATTTTAAAAAGGAAATCATAACCTTTCTGGCAGCCGAGACAAAACTCGCTCAAGAAGAAGTTGAGACTCTTATTGCTGTTCCTCCCGATCCCAAACTAGGCGATTATGCGTTCCCTTGCTTCAAACTGGGAAAAAATCCCAAAACAGAAGCAGAAAAGCTGCAGGCTGCCATCCATAAACCAGATTTTATTTCGAGGATTGAAGTAGCTGGCCCGTACCTTAATTTTTTTCTCAATCCCGTGATTCTCGCCAGAGAAACATTAACGGAAATTTATACGCAGCGGAAATTTTATGGGAAACAGGATCTGGGAAAAGGCAAAAGAGTGGTCATTGAATATTCCTCTCCCAACATCGCCAAACCGTTCGGGATTGGCCATTTACGTTCCACGGTGATTGGTGATTGCTTGTATAAGATTCATTCATTTCTTGGCTATACTGTTGTGAGTGTAAACCATCTTGGTGATTGGGGAACGCAGTTTGGAAAATTGCTTGTTGCCTATCGCAAATGGGGTGAAGAAAAAGAGCTGGAGAAAGACCCGATCAAGTATCTTTTGTCTTTGTATGTCAAATTTCACGAAGAAGCGGAAAAGAACCCTTCTTTGGAAGAACAAGCCCGTGCCGAGTTTAAAAAATTGGAAGATGGCGATAAAGAATCGTTGGCGTTATGGGAGTCTTTTAGGGAATTAAGTTTAGAAGAATTCCGCAGAATCTACCATCTTTTGGATGTGGAATTTGATTCCTACCAAGGGGAAGCATTTTACAATAATCTCCTTGACAAAACCATTACTTCCGTGCAGAAAAAAGTTCCCACAACGCTATCAGAGGGAGCTCTCATTGTTGATTTGGAACAGTATTCCATGCCTCCCTTGATGCTGCGAAAGTCTGATGGCGCTTCCACCTATCATACCAGAGATGTGGCTGCGGCGTTGTTCCGCTTGCAGAAATACAAGCCTGAGAAAATGGTCTATGTCGTCGGCTCGGAACAAAAATTACATTTCCAGCAGCTTTTTAAAGTGTTGGAATTGATGGGCATTGATGCTTCTAAATATGTTCATGTTGATTTCGGCCTGTTTCAATTCCCGGAAGGGAAGATGTCAACAAGAAAAGGCAATGTCATTTTCCTGGAAGAAGTTCTTCATAAAGCGATTAATCTGGTGAAAGATATTATTGAAGAGAAAAATCCGACGCTCCATAATAAAGAAGACGTGGCGAGGATGGTGGGCGTGGGAGCAATTATTTTTGCAGACTTAAGCAATGATCGCCTGCGCAATGTCATGTTTGACTGGGATCGGATGCTTTCGTTTGAAGGAGAAACTGGCCCCTATCTTCAGTACACCCATGCTCGAGCTTGTTCTATTTTGCGTAAAGCAGAACAAGAACAGGAAACAGGAGTTGGCCCCTATGTTAACTTCTCCTTACTTGATCAGAAAGAAGAAGCGGCGGTGATCAAACAATTACAGATCTTTCCTGAAATAGTCGTGAAAGTGCTTCAAACAGATAAGCCCCACCATTTAGCGCGGCATTTAATTACGGCAGCGCAAACCTTTAACGAGTTTTATCATGCCTGTCCTGTTATCTCTGATCAAAAGGACAGCATGAAAGCCCGTTTATTGTTAGTTGACTGCGTACGACAAGTGCTCGAAAACGGTTTACATCTATTAGGAATCGACGCACCTGAGGAGATGTAGCCATGACGACTTCCATCCTTTGTCAATTGAACGGCGGGTGCATGGGCTGCTGCGGCCATGATTTTGTTTCTAAAGACAAGATTAAACAAGCAATCCAGAAAAATACCCTTGAATTTAAGAATACGCATCCGCGAACAGAACAGGAATTTCTGGCATTTCGTGATCGCCGTCCGGCGATGGATCTACGAAATGGCGTCTGCAGGAATTTAATTGAGGAAGCGGGGTGTTTCTTTTGTCCGCTGCATCAAGCGCGACATAACGGCAAGGATTTACGAGAAAATCATTGTGATACTACTTATTTATGCAAGACGACAAAAGAGTTTGCCCGGTGGAATGATGAAAAGAAAAAAGCGTTTGTTTCTTTCATTGAACAAAAAAAGTTAGATAATATCACGTATTCCATGAAGATGGATAAAGGAGAGTTATTAAAAGAATTTCAAGAACAATTACCCCAAAATCTTTATAAATAAACCCTAGTTCTAGTTCAGTTATGGCACGATTACGAAAATTTGCTGCATATCAGAACTTAGAGCGCCCGTATACAAGGATTAGTAAATTTAAGAATCAAAACTATGTGCGCGGTGGTTTCCCGCACATGAAGATTATCAAGTTTGACATGGGAACGCCCCAAAAAGAATATAACTCCGTTCTCAAGCTGAATTCAAATGACAGTATGAACATCCGGCATAACGCGATTGAATCAGCGCGGATGACCGCAAACCGTCTGCTGGAAAAAAACGTGGGCAATGATTATCACTTACGGATCAAAATCTATCCTTTCCATGTACTAAGAGAAAACCCGTTGGCATCGGGAGCAGGAGCGGACAGGTTAAGCACAGGGATGCAGAAAGCGTATGGAAAATCAATCAGTTCAGCCGCTCGAGTAAAAGCAGGACAGACCTTAGTAGAACTGCGCATCAACAAAACTAATATGAAAGTGGGGAAAGAAGCGTTAACCAGAGCCGCTAAAAAATTCCCCTGCTCATGCAAGGTTGTAGCTGCGTAAAGAATTCTGCGGCTCAGGCTAGTGAAGCGATTTTCTCTTTAAGCTCTTTGAGAGAGTAATGTTTATGAGCAAAGTTCTTCATCTTTTCCTGATCAGTGATATCTTCTTTCGCGAGGTAGATGAATACCGGTTTCACTGATCCTATCTTGTGGAATAATTGTTCTTGCTTTTGCATCGAATATCCGCTTTGCTCGCTTAAATCAAAAACGTAGATAATAAGATTCGCAACCTCGGTTCGCACCAGTTCCGCCTGCAGTTCAATGTTGTTCAGTTTATCCTGTCTCGCCAGCGTTCCGGGAACATCAAGAACCTGGATCTTCTTCCCGTTACTCGTGAAATATCCCGCATTAATTTCTTTGGTGGTGAAGGCATAGGCAGCAACCTTGGCCGTTGAACCCGTAAGATTGTTCAGCAGCGTGGTTTTGCCAACATTGGGAAAACCGTAAATACAGATGGTAAACATTTCTTTAATATCCGGATAGGTGCGCATGGTTTTGCGGACCGTCTCCAGGTATTTGAGATTGTCATCGATCTGCTTGACGATAGATGAAACTCTTCCATAAAACTCTGTTGAAATGTGTTTAATTTTTTCCCGTTCTGTCGTTCTATTTGTTTTACTAACATAAGAGCCGTGCATTGCTCGTACTTGTTGCCTGGCCCAATTGACCGCCCCTAAAGATTTCTGATAGAGCGACAAATCTATTGTTAATTTCATTAATTTTTGATAGAATGAAGAAAGATCTTTGGTTAAAGGAAAATGTTTCAGAATAGTTTCCAATCGTGCCGTGATCGTCTCTGTCACGATATCTAATTTTAACGATTCTTTTCTCCGGATAATCTGCAGCCAATTACCTTTAAGATTCTTTTGCCTTCCCTTCTCCCGCGCTTTACGGAAGGCAGAATCTAGAACAGCTTTACTGGATTCAATGGGGGGAATAGTCTGAAAGTTCATGATTCATCCAACACCTTTCTCTTACTTAAATGTTTCCTTAATCAATACCAACTTGTTTCTCTTTTTTAGTAACAAAAAATTTATAAAACAAGAACATGCCAAGCTTATTCCTATGGTGCGACGAAAATCATCCGGCATGAGATATGATATCAAGGCAGTTGGAAATAATGACGGGATCTATGGAATAACACGTGTTTCTGTAACAAGAAAAGAACAAGATTCATTGCCAGTAGAACTGCAAGGGATGTGTCTTTTTTTTGAAACGGATCGTGAAGGAGTCTATGCCTATGAAAACTCTTTATTTTACTACGGGCATCTTGAAGACTTAATATGTAATTATCCAGTTCATGTAAAAATTAATAATCTTTCTGAGTATGAAGTTTATCCTCTTCTTCCAAAAGGAGAACCGGTCGTGAAGAAACCGTATCGAGACCAATATTTTCTCATTCCGGTATCGGAGATGGGATATTCAATGAAATTCTCATTAGAACAACAACGATTCCAGTTGGCACAGCAGTGCGGAATACAAACAAAAAGAAGTTTACAAACACTTCTTTCAAAATTAATCGTTGAAAAAATTACAGAAAACATGTCTGGATTCAACTCCACATTTAAAAAATTTCCAAAAGAACTCGCGGAAGATGCCAAACGAGAAGGAGCATATTACAGAAAGAACAATTCGCACGATAGCAACAATACCCCTGCCCTGTTTCCTGATCTTCATCCTACGGAAATGCCCTTTGGCTTTCTTCCTTCTTGGGCAATGAAACTGGTAGAAAGAACAAAGATAGAGTGAACAGAAAAAGTATTATTCAATAAACCATTATTCCATAAACGACTGCAACGAAAGATTAACGACGTTTTCTTTGGCCTGAATTTCTTTAAATTGCGGATCCAGTTTTACAAACTGCTGGTCATTGAAAAAAGAACGAACCAGTGGAACTCCCTTGCTTGTCAATGAAGAAATGCTTTCAGAGATTAACGCCACCGGCAGTTGAGCCTTTCCCGCAATTTCCTGAAAAGATAACGGCGACTCTTCTGTATATAACACTAAAAACACTTTCTTTTCCAACCGTTCCAAAGGAGCAACGGAAGGTTTTGCAGGCTCCTGTTGAAGTTCAAAGTGATCGAGACGTTGTGAGATCTTATCAAACTTAACATCAAGATCATGAAGGTAATCAAACAAAGCTTGAATCTCTGTTGTATTCTCGTTAATAGCGGCAAGATGTTCTTCTAATGCCTGCCGGACAACACCAAGTTTCTTTCGCATAGCATTATCTACGTCTGACATAATCACACCTAAATTTTCCTAAATTTTATATCTCAAAAGCAAGAATCTTTTTCCTATCTTCCTGCTTTTTTTTCCACACCCTGTGCTTCAGAGTGATTTCTTTGTGGTTTAAATACCTTTCGATTTTGATGTATACAATCACTTGGCAATGGATAGAAAACATTTAGAAAATATTAATAAAAATTTATTGAATATCTAATGCTTCCATGATCTTATCCAGTTTCCTGTTGATCTGAGCTAAGTCATTCTTAGAAGAATCAGCTGGTCTTGATTCAAAATTACCTGTGCTTTGAGAACCATAATTATCATTTTTCCCGAAACAACGGCTGCAATACACCGGCTTATTCTCTCGAGGCCGAAATGGAATTTCAGCAAGTCCGCCACATTTAGAGCAGGTTGCCGTGAACAATCTTTTTTCAGATGATCCTTCGGATGATCTTTCAGATTCTCTTCTCTCAAATCCAGAATCTCGCTGGAATCTTGGTGAATCTCCCCTATCAAATTTTTTTGGACCGCGATCACCAAATTTACCCGAACTTCGGGAATAATGTTTATTGTCTCGATTAAATTTCTTCATGTCGTATCTCCTTCCAAAAACACCTATTTAGCTATAAAAATTCATGCCCATTTATAAATTATAGTAAGTAACGTTAATTTTAACGTTAATTTTTATTCAGATATCACTTATTATACTGAATGAACGAAATATTCGAACCTCATTAGTTCGTTCCTTCGTTATAATAACCCTCATTTTTATAAATAGGTGCTTTATTTTGGTATTTTATGGCCATTATTAAAGTGAAAGGATTTGATATCCGCGTTCCTGTTATTCGCGATTCCTATAATCGGAGAACGGTGCAATACGCTAATAGCATTATTGAAACTCTGCGAAAAATCGGCATCACTGAAGATGATATTTCCATTAAGCAGGAAATGAGTGGTTTTAGAAGTGCTCCTGCATCAGTTTCATGGTACGTTGATGGTTATCATCTTTATTATAGCTATAAATTGGCCCAGAAGCATGTCGAAAATCTATATGTGGTTTTGACAGTAATCGAGTTGGAAGTGAAAGCTGTACTTGCCGGGCAAAAAACCATGGAGGAATTCATCAAAGAGTTTACGGAAGGGCATGATGTCGAAGAACAGCGTCAGGAAGCCCGTCTAACCTTAGGAATCGGACCCGAGGTTGTTGATACCGCCGTTATTGATGCTGCCTATAAAGATTTAGCCAAGAAAAATCATCCGGATATGCCGGGCGGGGATACAGAGAAGTTTAAAGCCATCAACCGTGCTCATAAGATCCTGAAAAGGGAGTTGCGATAATTTTTCTTAAGGGCGGATTCATTATTGAAATAACGTATGTTTGCCGACCCGACCGTAGCGACCGAGAGTAACATTTCTTTATCAAATAGCGAGGGAGAGCCACTGGACAGGTTTGGATAAAGTATTTAAAGATAGGTCCATTTAATGATGATTAGAATGGATCCAGAAATGTCATTGGTTGTTTTTCAGGGAAAAGACATACGAAGATTATGGTATAATGAAGAGTGGTTCTTCTCTATTATAGACATTGTAGCAGTCCTAACAGGTAGTTCTATTCCTAGACGATATTGGTCTGATCTTAAAATTAAGCTTAAAGATGAAGGATTTGAGTTGTACGAAAAAATCGTACAACTGAAGTTGCCGTCTTCTGATGGTAAGTTCTATGAAACAGACTGCGCTAATACCGAAACCCTATTAAGAATAGTTCAATCCATCCCATCACCTAAAGCAGAACCATTCAAAAGATGGCTGGCAAAGGTCGGCTATGAAAGAGTGCAAGAAATAGAGAATCCAGAACTTGCTCAAAAAAGGATGAGGGAATTATACAAAAAGAAAGGGTATTCTGATGAATGGATTGAGCGAAGGGTAAGAGGCATTGCTATTCGGGATGAACTTACCGGTGAATGGGATAAGCGGGCAATAAAAACGGAAAGAGAATATGCAATTCTCACAGCTGAAATCTCCAAAGCGACTTTTGGTTTAACGCCGTCTGAATACAAAGAGTTAAAGGGACTGAAACGAGAAAATTTACGCGATCATATGACAGACTTGGAACTTATCTTTTCTATGCTTGGTGAGGCTGCTACGACTGAAATCACGAGAAATAAGAATGCGAAAGACTTTGATGAAGGCAAGAAAGCGGCTCAAGAAGGCGGGGCTGTTGCCGGTAGAGCGAGAAAGGATTTGGAAACAAAAAGTGGCAGAAAAGTTGTTACTTCTGAAAATTATATAGAACAGGCTGAATCGGTTAAAAAATTGGAAAAGAAGAAGTCAAGACAAGAGGAATAAATGGTTGGATAGTTATTTTCTTGCGTAAATTAGCGTCGTGTTAAATTTTTGATATAAGACTGTAACTTCTGTAAAATCAACTTCCCTAAGCCATTTTACTTGGTTTTCTAAAGGAGCAAGTTTGTTTAAGAATTTGTGATGGTGCGCCCATTCTCTTAATGATTCTTCATCTTGAGCATTTTCTACAAGATGGTGAAAGTGTTTCGCTTCATTAAGGGCTGCTTCTGTTGGATCTCTATAAGTCACTAAATCTCCAAAGATAAAAGAACCATCTTCAGCTATGGAATGGTATATTTTTTGAAAAAGAGATTTTTTATCTTTATTGGTCTTTTGGTGATGTATTCCTACAACAGAAACTACGAGATCGTTATCATTTAGAAAATCAATTTGTGAATAATCACCATTTACAAAGGTTACATTATATTGAGATAAACGTCTTCTTGCACCTGCGAGCATTTGCTCAGAGAAATCAACTGCTGTATATTCTGCACTTGGTAGTTTTCTCAATATTCTTTCTGCTGTTAGTCCTGTACCTACACCTAATTCTAAGATTTTTAATCTATCTTTTGAGGAATAATCTCTTTGAACAATTTGGTCAATATGTTTATGTAGTTCCTCATGTCCTGGAATAGAACGAACAATATCATCATCATACTTCTGAGTTTCATAATGATCATAATTCAGTTCATCTGGTTTAACATTAGTTGCCATTTTTTACCTCTTTGTCCACATTCCTGTGGTATTGTCTTGTTTATACATCTGTGAGTAATGTTCTATTCCATTTTGAGCAATTTCATTTTCTTGTTTCTCTATTATTTCGTTACTTCGTTTATCTTCTGCCAGTTGAATATCTTTTAGCTCCTTGAACACATCCATTAGCTTGCTTTGCAAGGTCACAAGATCAAGAGATAGCGGTGTCGAAAATTTTTGCTCATAGGTCTTTAAAATCTCGTCATTATTTATATTTCTGTATTTTTTTTTGTTTCAAGGCTGCAGGGGGATTGCTTCTAGGATAATTTTTCTTGTGGTTGATATCTGCCATGATGGAATTGATATTAAGAGTTTCATTTTCGGGATTATAGTTTGAAGTACTGCCCTGAACTATTTGGGGGACCAGCTGAATATCTTTTACAATCGTTACAGTTTTTGCTAGTTCGCCGACAAAACTTAGATCAATAATTATCGGGTTTCTAGACAGATTAAATTGGCTGACAAAAAACAAACTTGCAAAAAGGGTTGCAATAAAAAAATTACCGTATAGTAGGGGTGATATGAACCTCATGTTTCTAATCATCTAATTATATTTTGCATCTGTTTCATTTTTTTTGGAAGAGGTAATTATAATAACTGCAAAGATTTTTTCAAGTGCAGGCAGATGAGTACTCACATAGGACCACTATTTTTCAAACATCATTATTTTCAATTTAGCTTCTTTAAGTTTTTTATAGGCGTCTTGGTATTCATCACTCCTGATATTCATTTGCTCAACTATTTTCTGGTACTTTTCTTTATCAACAATTGCCTGCTTAATATCAATTTCCTCTTTGGTTTCGCAGTTATCACATAACAGGGTTATACGGTTATCTAGGATTTTACAAACTCCGTTTTTTATTAAATATTTTCTTCTTTCATTGTTGGCACATTCAACATCAGCAATTCCTAAATCCAAGAGAAGAATCATGTCATCATGATTATTCAAGATACCCGCCGGGCCAAGTGGTGTAGGGATTGTAATATTTTTTGCCTCTAGATTTGATTCGACTGTTTTATTTTTAGTTATGATTTTTAACTTTAACATATTATTAAAAATTTAAAGTGTTTTAACTTTTTCGTAAACCATTTCTAGATTACCAACCATATAAAAAGCTTGTTCTGGAATTTGATCACATTTTCCACTCAATATTGAGTCAAAGCCTTCTATGGTATCTTCAATTTTTACAAATTGTCCTTTTTGGCCAGTGAATGTTTCAGCCACTATGAGCGGTTGTGACAAAAATTTTTGAATTTTTCTTGCTCTTGAAACA
>JAGVYN010000035.1:0-1040 GCA_018303265.1 Candidatus Woesearchaeota archaeon | reverse complement strand
AATTATTTTATCCTCTTCGGATAGTTCATCCATTCCGAGAATAGCAATAATATCCTGCAATTCCTTATATCTTTGCAAAATAACTTGCACTTGCCTTGCAACCTGATAATGTTTTTCTCCGACAATTTCTGGAGTTAATACCGTGGAGGAAGAGGTTAGTGGATCAACCGCTGGATAAATTCCTTGTTCCACAATAGCCCGTGAAAGTTCTGTGGTGGCATCTAGGTGGGCAAACGTAGTGGCTGGTGCCGGATCCGTATAATCATCTGCTGGTACATATACTGCCTGAATTGAGGTGATTGACCCTTCATTAGTGGAAGTTATTCTTTCTTGCATTTCTCCCATTTCAGTTCCCAGGGTGGGTTGATAACCTACAGCCGAAGGTATTCTACCCAAAAGGGCCGAGACTTCCGAACCAGCTTGGGTAAATCTAAAAATATTATCAATGAAAAGGAGCACGTCCTGTTTTTCTTCATCTCTAAAATATTCTGCTACTGATAACGCAGTTAAGGCAACCCGGGCCCGCGCTCCTGGTGGTTCATTCATCTGTCCATAAACCAAAGCAGTTTTATTAATAACACCAGATTCTTTCATTTCTCTATATAAATCATTTCCTTCCCTGGTTCTTTCGCCTACACCTGCAAAAACTGAATATCCTCCATGATGGGTAGCTATATTATTGATCAGCTCCATTATTAAAATTGTTTTACCAACACCGGCACCACCAAACAATCCAATTTTACCACCTTTTAAATAAGGCGCCATAAGATCAATAACTTTGATTCCGGTAAAAAATGGTTCCAATCTGGTTGATTGTTGGTCAAAAGTCGGAGGATCTCTATGAATTGAATAACTTTTATTTGAATTAATTTTACCATTTTCGTCCACGGGCTCACCAATTACATTAATAATCCTTCCCAGCAAGCCTTTCCCAACCGGAACTTGAATTTGCATTCCAGTGTCCCTTACCCTTATTCCACGAGCCAGGCCCTCTGTGGAATCCATGGCTATACATCGAACTACGTCATCACCCATATGTT
>JAGVYN010000034.1 GCA_018303265.1 Candidatus Woesearchaeota archaeon | reverse complement strand
ATGAGAATAAGTAAACGTTTTTTATTTATATACCTGTCGGTTTTTTGGTTTTTATGAACGAAAAAAGACGAAGAAAAGTTTAAAAAGAATGATCCTCTTTACATGTTATGAAACAGGAAATGATTCAAATCTCCAAACAGGAATACGAAGAACTTCTAGAAGAAGTTGGGATACTAAGAAATCCAAAGATGATGAAAGCAATACGAGAAAGTGATGAAGCCAAGAAACAGGGAATTAAAACATGGGAACTTAAGACTCACCCATAAATTTTGTGAGAGCCGACTGCCACCACAACGATTTCTTTATTTTCGTCATCAATCTCATATACCCTTCTAAGGTCCGATCCCAGCCAGCAACTCCATTTTCCTGCAAGCTTTCCCTTTAGTTTATGAGCATCAAGTTCACGACGTGGATTTTGTTGCAACTTTTGCAGTTTTAAAGAAACTCCTTGTTGAGAATGAAAAACTGCGTAAAATTGTTTTTCCGCCTTTCTGCTTCTCGTCGTTATTTTATACACCATAGGGTACGAGCAAGAATTACTATCAACTCTCTATCTCTTTTTCCAGAAAAGAAAATTAATGTATCTTTATATACGTGTCGGTTTTTTGATTTTTATGAACGAGAAAATTATGCTGCAGGAAACATAAAAAAAACGCCGAGGCTGGGAGTTTCATAGTTCCCAAACCTTATGAGCGGGAACGCAGGTGACCGCGTATCCCCCTACCAGATCTGGGAGATCTGATTTGAACCCAGATATCCTTGCGGAAACCAGCTCTCCATCATAGGAATGATAGCAGGCTGGCGCACTACCAGGTTATGCGACCTCGGCGTGAATATACTGAAGGAACGAAATGTTCGAACATCATTAGTTCGTTCCTTCATATATAGTGGCGGCTAATTATGTTCGAAAACTAATGACCGCCACTATAAAAAGAGAAAATAACTCGTATTTAAAGATGATGGTTCATTTCTTAAACTTTGCAAAAAATTCTTTTCTTTCCATCTGTATTTCATGTAATATAGCCTTAAGTAATCCCCTACTTACAGGCTTGTTTGTATGAAGGGGTACGACCGTCGTCCTTCCATCTATAACGAAGGACATAAATTTGGTTAAAAACATAATGTCCTTCGGGATATATTGGAGGACGAATTATCAATTATTTTTGTCCTCCATTATACATGACGATAGAATTTGTGGCTTCCTTTTTGCCTAATAGCCTGAAAACCTTCTTTCTCAAGAAATTTACATACTTCCTTAGAAGAGAGCACAGGAAGTTTCAAGGTTATACCTCTACTTCTTGCACGCCAATAAATTTAATATTTTCCTCAGCGACTTGCTGATTACTTTCTTGAACTTCAAGGCATAATTCAATAGCTTCTTTGATATTTTTCAGGAGTTCATCTAAAGTATCACCCTGACTTACGCACCCACGTAATTCCGGCACTCTGCCAATGTAAACTCTATCTTCATCCTGTTCTATAAGTACATGAAAAATTCTGGCCATAGAATACAAAAAGTAATTGTTTTTTATTAAACTTGTGGTTATGATATTCAGTTATGCGACCTCGGCATGGATGACGAAAGAAAACTGCTCTTATTTAAAGATGATGGTTTATTTTTTAAACCTTTTTTCACAAAAGTGTATTCCATAAAAAATATCATAACCCTCAGAAAAAGTTTAACACAAAACAAAAGAAAAAAACATTCAACACTTATTCTTGCAAACTGCTGTTTCGATGAATTCGCGCAAAATAAGGCACAGCAACAACATAATCTTCACCAAACCCAGCGATGTCGCCATCAATTGCTTCACAGGTTTTCCGCAGCTTGGAAATAGCTCGTTTTAATTCAACTAAATCTTTATCTTTCAATGGCTTGATATTGACTAAAGCAATGGTCGCCCCTTCTCGCAGGACATCAAGAACTTCTTTGATATCCTCAAACTCTTCCATTACAAACGGGCGGACAACAACTTTTGTCCTATCTTCCTTTTGACCAGAACCAAGTTCTACGTAATCATTCGCCTGAGTAAACTCTTCTTCTTCAGCTGGCTTTCTCAATTTTTCGCGCAAATGCAAAAAAAAATCCTTCATGTTCGCACCCTCACTTTATTCACTCGATCTTAACTTTATGTGATGTCCTATGAGTATCGCCGCTCATATATAAATGTTTTTATTGCAGGAAATAACTCATGCAAACTTCATATTTCTCCTAGAGGATTTACCGGCAAAGCGCCTCTTTCCTTCCTATATCAATGAGCATTCTGTTTGCCCAATTTCCTTCTTTATGCATTTAAGCTGGACTACGCATTTAAGCTGAAAAGATTGGAATACGCTTTTCTTTTCTTGCCGCTCTTCGTGGTATATTCAACGGTTGCCCGAGGCAAGCTGAATGTGCCTAAAATATTTAACTTTGCTTTTACTTTATATGTAATAAGCCTATGTTCTTGAGCATCTAATTCTGCTAATGTCCAAATCACTTTTGTTCCTTGCTTGGTATGCTTGATCTCTTGAGGACGCAAGGTACCCAACTGTAAACTTTTTTCAACATTTGCGATAGCTGGCACCTGGTCAATGATAGACAATTGTTTGATCGGTGTTGTTCGTTTGTTTTTCACTTCCAACGTAACTTTGATCTCTGATAATGTTCCTTCTTCATCGCTTTTCGTTGTTACTGCTGTTTTCTGTACAAAGACAGGCGACTGAACGTACGCATAAAATCCCGCGAAAATAAGAAGCAAAATAAATAAGTAAATAAAGAGTCGATAATTTGTCACGTACACAACTGTTGTCTTTTCATTCGCATCAAGAGGCAGTTCCCACGTAAGATATCGTTGCCCATTCTCTTTGATTTTCTTTGCTCCCGTCGTAAACAGTGATTGCCAGAACGAAACCGGTATTTTCACCGCCTGTGTATTGAGAACATTCCCTTCATTCCACGCTTCTACCGTGGTGCTCTTTTTGAGGAAAACGCTTTCTTCTGATGTCGTGACCGTAAATGCCGGAAGCAACGGCAGAACTTCTATTTTCTGCTCAATAACTTTTACCTGCTCGCCATTTCTTTCAAACACGAAAAACAAGACATACTCTTTCGGCTGCTGAAACTCGTTGGGGGTGATCGCAAATTCCACTGTTTTCTTTTCGAGCGGAGGAAGATCGACGGTCACGTCCTTCTCAAACTCAGGGATGTCACTTTGGATCCTGATCCGCAGATCTTCCAGATTAAGAGGGTTTTTGTTTTCCAGAAATAATTTGATGGAAAGCGACTCTCTCGGAGAAATCTTTTCATCCATATCTACGGTTGCTTTTATGAAAGGGATGTAATCGGGAGGATTTTCAGGACTGAGATATATTTTTAACTTCACAACCTGTTCTTCACCAAGATCGCTTTCAATGGTAACAGAGATAGGATAAATTCCAGGATTGAATGCCTCCAACGGTTCGGCGATGATCTTGACCACATAGCTCTTTCCCGGCGCAATCTCCACAATCTTGTCTTTTAATGGAGACGGATCAACATTCCACCCCTGCCCGGACTGAAGCGAATAAATGCTGTAGCGCTGTGTTTGATCTGCGGCATTGGTTATCTTGATCTGAAATGATGCTTTCTCACCTACTTTGATATCATTATCAAGAGGGATAACTTCAATCTCGGAAGCATGTGCAACTATGGCAAGTAGAAGAAGCATTGCCGCCATCAACAAGAAATATCTCTTATTCCACTGCACGTTTCCCACCTTCATTTAGTGAATGAAACAGAAATAACACTACTATTTAAACCCTTCGTTTACCATTTATTTTAGCTTTGTTTAGAATAACCATAAGGATTACAAAGTCCTAGTGTCCATCATGCGTTCTGATCATTTCAAATTTTTAAAAATAGAATTTAATGAAATTCAATTAATGAAATTCAAAACAGGCACTATCAAAACGAACACCAGCATCTTCAAAAAATCATAACGCAGCCAGTTTTTGCATCTACACTTCAATTTTGCAAACTTTTGCAAACATTTATATAGTTCTTTTTTTTAGTTAATAAATCTAAAAAGAGGAAAATATACATGGTAGAAGAGAGCGTATTTCGCGGAATTATCAGCCTGTTTACCAAACTAGGAGTCTATGACATCATTCTTCCTTTTCTGTTAGTATTTACCATTATGTTCGCCATTCTGGAGAAAACAAAAATTCTTGGCTCAGAGAAAATTGAGGGGAGAGAAGTCACCAAGAAAAATATTAATGCTATCGTTGCCTTTTCTATTGCTTTCCTGGTTATTGCCTCAACGCAACTTGTCGCCATCATTAATGAAGTAATGGCCAACATTGTCCTTCTGCTGATTCTCGGCGTCTCCTTCCTCTTGCTGGTGGGCGTCTTTTTCAGCGACAAGGAATTTACTTTGGAAAAATTTCCTACTTGGACAAAATTTTTCATGGTCTTGATGTTTGTTGGCATTGTCGCCATTTTTTTGAATGCTCTCGGCTGGCTGCAGTTTGTCTTTGCGTTATTCCTCAACTGGGATGCCGAATGGGCTGCATCCATTCTCTTTATGATCATTATCCTTGGTTTTATCATTTTTATCACTTATGAACCACGAGAAAAACCAAAGAGGAAAGAATAATTACAGGATAAGAAAAGACTACAAAAAAGCAATAGACAAAAAAAAAGATTAAAATAAATTAAAAAGAGATTAAATACCAATTAAAATTTCAGCAAGAGGCAAAGGAGGTTTATACCATGGTAACATTTGGGTTTTCCACACTAATTCAATATTTTCAGAGCTACGGAGTAATGGATTTTCTTCTTCCATTTATTCTTGTGTTCACCATTATTTATGCGGTAACAGCGACAGTTCCGTTATTTAAAGACCAAAAAAACTTCCGCGTCATTATCGCCCTGGTGTTGTCGCTTTTATTCGTCGTGCCGCACATTACCGGCCTTTATCCTCTTGGTTATGATCCCGTACAAGTCATGAACGAATCACTTCCAAGTATAACTTTAGTTGCGGTTGCAGCCGTAATGATTCTTCTCTTGCTGGGTATTTTCGGCCGGGATTTCACGAACGCGGCAGGAGGGTGGGTTGCCCTCATCGCCATTCTGTTTGTTGTCTACATTTTTGGTGCAGCATTGGGATTATGGTTTGGACCGTACGATGTTTTTTCCTGGTGGACGACGGACGTGACAGAACTCATGGTTATTTTGCTTGTGTTTGGAGTACTAATCTGGTGGATCACCAAAGAACCACAGAAACCTGAAGAAAAAGGGCTGTTTGATAAATTATTGGAAATAGGAGGAAAGATTACAGAACGAAAAAAATAAAAGATATAAAAAAATAAAAAAGGAGATTCTCAAAAATATCAAAAAGAAGAACAACAATGGCAACCATCTTTGACATCAGCCTCATCCAATCATTTGACATTGTGTTCCCCTTCGTATTCGTCTGGGCGGTAGTATTCGCACTCTTACAGAAGACAGAAGCAATCGCGAAGTCGGCGGGAATTAATGCAGTAATCGCCACAGCAGCTGGATTTATGATCTTACTCTCCCAAACGGTGATTGATCTTATCAACTTCATGATCCCTTGGTTTACGATCGCCATTATTTTCTTGATCTTAATGCTTCTTTTGTTTATGGTCTTTGGTGGAAAGAACATTCAACCAGAAAAAGCAATTAAAGACAAATCTCTTCAGTGGGTTCTTATTGGCATCGGCCTGGTCATCATCTTTGCAGCTTTCGGAAAAGTTCTCGGGCAGAACATCGGCCCTTATTTAGCTGGAGGAAACGAAACTGAGGTAGGAGCGCCAGGAAGCGTCGCCACGGGAAGTTTTGAACAGAATATCTTTGCGACGTTATTTCATCCCAAAACACTAGGGTTGATTATCTTATTTGCCATCGTCATTGCCGCGATTGTTTTCCTCAGTAGCGGGTAAGTGAGAAGGAAACATATTCAAATGAGATTAAAACCCGCCAGCGCCGACAGTTCTTAAGATATGCTTTATCTCGTCAATCGTCTGTTGCTGGTGCTTCTTGTCTGACATTCTTACAAAGCGCAGAAGAAGATCAATGAGATCTTCCTTTTTCAGGCATTTAAGCTTAAAACCATCCGTGATAAAATAAAAGCGGAAATTATCATATTTCAATTCTTTAATGATGATGCCTCCAACCGTACCAAGCAGTTTTCCTTTCCCTGGAGAAGACTCCAGAGATTTCAAGTGTTCTAATATTTCAACACTTTGCTGTTTAAATCTCTTGTTAATTTCATCATAAAGCGAGGTAACAATCTCTACCTTCGCCATTTCTTCCTAGCCCTCTCAATGGCTGTATCCAGAGTAATGGTATTCTCTGAAGATAATAAGAATTCTCTCAGCTGCTCCTTTACGGCTAAGTCATACATCCGGACGAGAATAGTTTCGTATGTGTCTTCTTTCGTACCAAAAGTTCCAATGAGGCGTTTTGTGGCCTCGCTTACCTGGATTGTTGTAGGCATTATAGTTGCTATAGCCACTATAGTTTATAAAATTTTCTTAAAAAATTTCTTTTTTCAACTCTGATTAAAAATAATGGAAGACCGAAATATTATCTAATAATGCTCGTCTGCCAAACTTAATTACTGCTCTTTCTTTCCCTTCAACTTCTTTGTCGTGTCAGAGAGTTCTTTCACATTCTCGACAAATTCCGGGATAACATCCTTAAACACTTTCCCTACCGCTTTAAGTTCTGTCCCAACATCACGCATCCGTGTGTCATACTCATCTAATTTACCAAGCACTCCCTGATGCAGCATCGAAAAATTCTCTTTCAGCTTATCCAAATCGTTCTGCATTTTCACCTGTCGTTCTTCCACTTTTTGCTTCCAGTCCACAATCTTTTTCACTTCTGCGATAAGATCGTCCCATTTCTCATCAATCAGACTTTCCGCGATTTCTTCCATGCGCTCATAGACATTCTTCTCCTCTGCCGTGGAAGAGGCAGGAGAAGGATACGAAGGAGGATACGCAGAGGGATAACCAGGAGCCGCGCCTGGAGCAGTGGGATAAAACGCCTCTTCTGGAGAAGGTTCTGGAGGAGCTACTGAATCAAGCTGGGAAATGGCCATATGAATTTGGTCTTGGCTGTATCCCCTGTTGGCAAGCTCAGCCAGAATCACATTGTCCGTGAGCCCTTGCTCTCGTAACGAGCGTACTTCTTCAAGAGCACTTCCTTTTCTCTGATCTAATAACGCCATTCCTATCACCTATATCTTTTATCTTTCTGGAAGAATCTCTGGCTATTTATGTTTTTCCTTCTTCACTGTGCTTCTTTCTGCTTCTTTCCTTACTTCATTTTTGTGTACCGGCGCGGGAACCAGTGCAGGCAGCTGGGCCATTTTTGTTTCAATGATGCGGTCAATATCCCGCTGCGTCACAAAATTGAGAGGATTCCAATACTCCAGATATTTTTTGAGCGTTTCAACTTCCTCAATGCCCGCGGTTCTTCCAAGCTCTTTAATGATAAGGTCCATCTTCTGCACCGTCTGGGAAAGCTCATGCCGTGTTTCCGTAAGATCTTCGTTCAGCGTTTTCACTTCTTTTTTAAGATCATTGCTCCTGCGGATAAAATCATTTTTGAGAATATCAACTTCACGCAGGAGTGTATTTACCTTCCCTTCAAGCCCTTTTACCCAGAGATACAACTTTGCCTGATCAAATCCTTGCTCTGGAACGGGAGGAAGCGCTGGTTTCGCCATGAAACCTTAAGAGGAAAGAACGTATAATAAACTTATGTGAGTATTCAAGAGTGGTTGTTTGGAGGATATTTGTTATATTAAATCTTCGAAGTATTGAACAAAAAAGAAAAAGCAGGGATTATGGATATAAGTATTGATCCTAACCGAGTATAGAAAAAAAGAAAATATAATAAACCCAGACCCTTCTTTCTCATAAAAGAATGGCGACCGATAAACAATGTTTTGAATATGAAACGTACCACGAAGGAGAAAATAAAATTCTCAAGATTTACATGGAAAGGTGTACGTTTCCCCCGTCCATTGAATATAGCGATACGTGTCTGGCCAAGGTTGTCGACATTCTGCTGCAAAATACGGGAGTCACAAGCATCATCCTTACCCAATTAAGGGAATATGAATATGATTACAGTCAAACGCATCTCGTGGTAGAACTTGCCCTCTTGTACAAGAGGATAAACAAAGATGACAGGTTCACGTACCAGCGCATGGTTGTCGATCCGCAGCATGAACGGTATATCAGAGCAAGTTACAGCGAATTTCAGCGCCTCATTTCCAAAAAGTTGAAAGAAGATCCTCTGGAAGCTTATGTAAAATTAAAACGGTTAGAACGGCGGGAAAAAGAAAAGTTTGAGAACGTTATCGACCCTAGGCATAAGCAAAGCCAGCAGCAGTTTCTGAACATCATACAAAACATCATTGCCATGATCGAGCAATTAAAAATCATCCAACTCCTCATGCCCTACACTTCCGACTATAAAGTAGGAGAACGAGAAATTTATGGCAATGTCTTCCATCCCACGACACGCCCTGATTTCATGTACACCAAACTCATTACGGAATTTCCTGAAGGAGAACTCGCGGAAAGTTATAATTTTATGAGCGGCAGTGACCAATCCGAAGTCAATATTTTTTCTTTTGAGGACAATATCAAAACCATGTACCACCTCACGCCGCCGGAATTTCAATTTTCAGAAGAAGTGTATGAACTTCTCGATGATGCCAAACGGATCATGGCCGAACACAAACCAACACGGGAAGAGTTTGTTGACCCGCAGCGCATCCGAGAAGTGTTTTTTAACATCGGGAAAGATCTCCTCAATGATTTAGTGCAGCATAAAAGCATGACGCTTGAAGAAGAGCAAGTTGACCAATTAGCGCAAGCCTTGCTGCGCTACACGGTGGGTTTTGGATTGATTGAATTATTGTTAGCAGATCCTAAAGTGCAGGATGTCAATATTAATTCTCCTACTGGCGAACTTCCCATTTTTATTGTCCATCAAGATTATGGGGATTGTTACACAAATATTTACCCGACGCGACTGGAAGTGGAAAGCTGGGCGACAAAGCTGCGTTTAATTTCCGGAAGGCCGTTGGACGAAGCCAATCCCATTCTGGATACTGAACTGAAAGTAACCGGGTTTAGTTCCAGGGTATCGGCGATTACCGCTCCTTTAAGTCCAACCGGCCTGGCGTTTTCCTTCCGTCGGCATCGGGACTATCCATGGACGTTTCCTCTTTACACGCAGCCCAAGATTCGCTATCTTAACCCGATTGCCGCGGGATTGTTAAGTTTTTTAATCGATAACAACGCCGCCATTCTCGTCGCGGGAACGAGAAGTTCTGGAAAAACGTCCTTGCTCGGTTCATTTTTAACGGAGATCATGCGCCGGATACGCATTTTAACGATTGAGGACACCTTTGAGCTTCCCGGGGAATCAATGCGTGCGCTTGGCTATAATTTAGAATCGTTGAAAGTGGCATCAGCTCTGTCCGCTCCGGGTTCTGAAGTAGATCCATCCATCGGCATACGATCCACGCTGCGGATGGGTGATTCCGCTATTTTCGTGGGAGAAGTACGCAGCAAGGAAGCGGTGGCACTTTTTGAAGCGATGCGTATCGGCGCAGCGGCCAACGTCGTTGCAGGAACGATTCACGCTGATTCTCCTTACGGCGTCTTTGACCGGGTTGTTAATGATATTGGTGTTCCCAAGACTTCATTCAAAGCTATTGATATCA
>JAGVYN010000033.1 GCA_018303265.1 Candidatus Woesearchaeota archaeon | reverse complement strand
GTCTTTTCTCATCACGCTTATTCTCTGCTTCTGTTAATGCTCTTTTTGTAACGGAAAAGTACTTTTCCAGAAGTTCATGGGTGATTGTATCTTTCATTGTCTACTTCTACAAATATAAAAGAAAAAACTTATGCTTGCAACGTAAACGTAGGGCGTTTCACCGTTATTGGAAGAACATTTTCTTCAAATTCCATCATCGCAATCCTTATTGGATCAAATTGAATGTTCTTCAACTCTTCTTCTGATAGTGCTACTAAGAACGGAGCGCCCATGGAAATTTGTAAAGCACGGCTTCCAATCATCCGTGCTTTTTCATATTTTGAGTACTCTATCTCTTCTTCAACAAGAGGTTTTTTTTTCTTTTCTGCTGGCATTTTTATCCTAGGACGTTTTTAATTAATTTTAATCAAGTAGTGTCAATTAAGGGGTTTCTTTTTTAATCTTTTCTTTCTTTTAATAACTTTTTTATAACAACTTCCTTCTTATAAAGATGGTTCTAATCAGCTAAAAATTTGTTTAGCTCGCTTCGTAAAAACCGTGCTTTCTCTAATGCAAGTTCAACCATGCTGGAAATTTCCGCTATCGTTAAGGGCGCGTCCCCCCCCTTCTGCAAAGCTGAGATAGTTCCTTTTGTATCTGAAGCGACTGTCAATCGTGCATCGTATGCTTTTTCTTCTTCTTGAGTAGGATCGATCAGCAACCGCCCATTTATTTTATACACTGTAACCGGCAACGGTTCTTTGGTTAATGGCAAGGCCACGTCCGTTTTGTGTTTATAATCAATAGATCCTGTTTCAGGGTCTACCACTGGAAACCGAGCAGATTTTAATGCTGCCAATACTGCTAATCCTGAAGCGTCAAATAAGTTGCCATCATCATTAATGGTTACAATATCAACAGTCACAAACCAGGCTTTTTCTCCCGGTTCAATGCACAACTTTTTCATGTCCAATGCCTTTGCTTCACGAATACCCCTGTCCGTTACCCGCGAAACTTCAATGGCTTTTATTCCAGGCGCGCCAACTTCATATTCCGGACTGGAAAGGGGCGTCAATTCTGCATTTACCATGATCCCTCCTTCATCAGGAGTGTCATTGTATGGCTTTTCGAGGGACAATTTTACTCCGGCCATGACTACGGTACTGCCGATTTGAACCCTGGCAGAGCCTTCTGCTGTCCAAGAAAGATCTGTTTCAATCTTAATTGGCTGGCGAAAGTCCGTTAAAGAACGATTATCTAGCCGTTTATTATCTTTGGCCAGTTCAGCGATAGTTTCTTTATTAATGATCATATTTTGCCTCAATGATTTATTGTTCGAGATATTTCTCCTTTAATGCTTTAACTTGAAGTTCGTATACTTTTTCTGTTGCTGCTTTGGCTAATTCTAACGCTTTGAGAAGATCTTCTTTGGAGATCTCTCCATCCATCTGCAGTAAACTTATCTCTTTGGTGTTGTGAAGCATGGCCACAGGAATATCAGATACTTCTGCGGGATACGACTCCTCACTGTAATCTAAATCCGCAAGAACAGTTCCGTCCACCTGTCCGACGGCAACGGAGCTGACCATGTCTTTCATAGGAATGCCCGCGTCGGCTAAGGCAATGCAGGCAGCAGAAATTGCTGCGCAGCGAGTTCCAGCATCAGTCTGCGGCAATTCTACAAAAATATCGACAACAGCATTAGGATACGCGGAAAGATCAACAACGGGTTGAAGAGCAAGCTCCATAACCATCGATATTTCTTGCGCCCTCCTGCTTTTTCCCGGCTTGATGCGTTCCCCTGAACCAGAAAAGGGCATCATGCTGTAGTGGCAGCGAAGAAGTCCTTTTTTTGGGTTTGCCAGAAATCTTGGATACACTTCCCGTGGCCCGTACACTGCAGCAATAGCCCAGGTTTTACCTATTTTAAATGACGCTGAGCCGTCAGCGTTTGGGATAATATGGGCTTTTGCTTCCATAGGGCGCAATTCGTCAACTTTCCGCCCATCATTTCGTTTCGTGTATGCCATTTTTAGTATAAAATTGTTTATTGCAGGAACTGTTCTATTTTTTCTGTTAGTCCTTCTTCATGCGACTTTGATTCAATAACTTTAATTGCTTCCACAGCACGGAACTCCCCATCCGGTGTTCCTTTGATCCACACCAACCCATTCTGGCCGACGGTAATGCTACAGCCGGTTTTTTCTTTTATTAACGTGATCATGCTTGCTTTTTTACCGATCACGCGAGGAACTTTATGAGCATTTATGCGGATGATTCTTCCGCCGGTAATTTTCTGCAAGCCAGGTTCTTTCATTGTCACATCAATTAAATTTTGGGAAGTCACGTTGGTGATAATAACAGTAACATAATCGCCAATATCCAACGTTTTACGCAAATCTTCTTCTTTCCTAATAAAACGCGTCGTGGCATCGCGAACATTAAGCACGGCAGAATAGGCAGTAGCGGTGTCCATCCGCCATCCGGAAAGCAGGATGTCAGTTACTCTTCCGATAATCTTATCACCTGGTTTTGGCAGGTAAGGCCCAGCTAAGGGGGTTATTTTAATGACTCTTGCGGAAGTAGAAAGCAGGCCTAACACTTTTGAATAAATTTTCTGGTCTGTCCGGTAGGTATTCTCTCCAGGAAGATAATCCATCCCTTCCGCAAGTGCTTCGCCCGGGACAACAATATTTCTTTCTTCAACTAATAATTGACTCATTTTTGATCTTATATCCGCTTCTTGCAATAGGTATGAGAAATTGAGCGGATCTTTTTTTCTTTTCTCACTTCAGTTACCTATTGTTTAGCGTTTATTTAAAAAGTTTACGGTTTTTTGGTTGAGAATCTCTGAATGATTTTTTTGCTGGCCATTCCTATTTCCTAAATGTAGTTTCCTCATGTCCCTAAGACTTCACGTATTTGCTATTAGTTTTTAACTAATTCCATGGCCTGCTTATGCATTCCATTCAGAATTTTTTTGAAACTTGCCTCTTCTTTGTTTTATGAGTGTGATTATAAACAATGATACTATTAATAGCAGAGAATAGAATAAAATTTGTAAGTGTATAAACAAAAGAAAGTATAAGTGTAATTGTTCCAATATCTGTTGTTAATCTTTCTCCACTAAGATAAATCGCTATTATTTGTAAACCAAAAGTAAGCACTGCAAAAATGGAGGGAATGAACAAACTACGAAAAAAGTTTTTCCATGTAGGGCTTGGAAAGATAAAAATTATGCCCGCCACAATGACGGTTAAGAAAGGCACAATAACGTAACTCAAGAAGATAACAAATGATAATTTAGTATCCGAAGTATTTACATAAGTATAAACATATAATAAAAACAAGATAACGGTAATTACAATAAGAATACGAATGTATTTTGATACACCCGGTTTTGATGCCATTGCTTTCATGGTTTGCCTGATACATTCTTTAAGCTACTGTTTTAAATAATAATCCCTTTTCCCTGAGTTAAAGAATTGAGCTTGTCAATGAATTCCGGATATAAACCGGCGGGAAGTTCTATCGTTGCCTGCCAGTTTCCTTGATTCGTCCATTCTTCCTGGAGGATCTTAACCATCTTTCTTATGATAGGATAAGCTCTTCCTGTGTACTGCGCAGGGACTTCTATTTTCACTTGCTTCTGCTCAATTTTAAGAGGAATAAGAGGACGTAATCTGGAAATGATCTCCTCAAATTGTTCTTCCCCCGACCGATGGTCATCAAGATGAATCTTGCCTTGTTCAAGCGCTGCTTCAATGCGTTGTGGGGGATGGGGCAATCCCGTTTTAGGATCAACTGCCTGCTTGTGGATCATCTCAATGAGCCGCCGGTGGCGTTTTTCACGTTCCGCGGATCGGTGCTCAGAGGTAAGTTGAATCTCCCCATGCTTTACAATATTGTCCGCAATTTCAGAAAAATCTATGGTATTAAACACCTTGTTTAACTCTTCCTGAGATGCGACATATCCTTTATGTGCGTCCGTAAAGATCTTCTCTGCGAGCAAAACGTCATCTAATTCAGAAATTTCCCCTTTCTTGTACGCCAGCGCCGCTTCGGGATCGACACGTATCTCAAACGTTTTTCCAAATTTTTTCAGTCGGGCCAGGCTTATCTTTTCGCTCATCTTATAAAAATACAAAACCCAAAGTTTGCAGCAAACTCTGTTTCTATCTCTATTTCATCAGTCTTCGCAGCTCGTCATCACTTAACTTGGTGTATCTTTTGTTTTTGGAACTGATATAGACAGCGTCGATCCGTTCAAAATTAAAATTTGTTTTCAAGAATTCTTTCATCGCGCTCAACCCTAATTTTAACCCTTCCTCCACGCTCATTCCTTCTTTATACTTTTTCTGTAAAATAGCATCGACCTCGACTTCTCCTTCTCCAATGACTGTAGCTTTATACTGAAAATAAAGACCATAGGGCTCCGTTAAGAACAATTTGATGGAACCATCTTCTTCAACGCCGGCCACAAGCATGGAAACGCCAAAAGGGCGGAGTCCAGCGCTCTGGGTGCAAACTTGCTTTAAATCGCAAATATCTTTTACAATGGAGAGAATATCAATCTTTGAGTCATACGTTACCGCATGTTGCTGGGCGCGAAGTTGAGCTCTGTCCACAAGAACGCGAGCATCAGAAATAATTCCTGCAGCGGTTGCCGCAATATGATCATCGATACGGAACATTTTTTCTATCGTTTCAGGAATCATTAATTTTGAGGTTATTCTTTTATCAGCAATGAGCACGACCCCGTCCTTGCACACTAATCCTATTGCTGTTGATCCTTGCTTGACAGTTTTTTTTGCATATTCAACCTGAAGTAGTCGGCCGTCAGGGGAAAACATCGTAATAGAACGATCATAACCCATTTTGTCTATCATTTGTTTATTTGGATTCATTGCTGCCACCTCATATGTATATACTTGATTTTTTAAGCGTTCCTGATGTGATTATTGATCGTACAATCACGGGCGTATTTTTAATTTTTTTGATGAGCATCAGAGCTGCGATGCACTCGTTCGCATACTTATGGTCTACCCTAATTATAAATCTATTGTTTTTGTATTTCTCTTTAATGAGCAGAGGTGAAGCGTGGGCAACGCCTAATTCGCCAAGAAAATGCTGCAGAGCTGCAAGAACAGCTTCTTCCACCTCTCCAAACAAGAACACTTTGGTGGAAATAATTTCAAAGACGACATACCTTTTTTTTGATTTAAGTGAAGGAAGCAATTTCATTCTACAAATTCTTCTTCCCCGGACACAACGTCCTCCTCATCTTCAGATCCATCATCCATCATCTCGCCATTAAGCATTTCTGGTGAATTGGTAAAGACCTCCTTTGCTGCTCGCTCAATAATTTCAATTTTGCCAAATTTTCCTGTTGAAAGTTGTTTTTCTCCCTTGTATTCAGAGCACCAGCCGTTCTGGATGTGAACTTTATCTCCAACACCTATCTTGTCTACATCTTCATTCCACAATGTAACTTTAATTTCGCCGGAATCATCTTTGACTTTCACGGTGCAGACCCTGCCCGCCTTCCCAAATTTTTCAAACGTTCTGGGTTCTTCTTTTGCAATCACGTTTACAACAACATCAATATTTCCTTTATTTGCCTGAAGATCTTTGATTTCCATTTATGTTAAACCTCAAAGTTGTATTTAATTCCAAATCTCCTATTATTATAAATAGTTTTCTGTTAAAACGGCTTTATGAAACTAACTTCCTATACCGGAAGTTTCACTTTCCGCTTTCCAATCTTTCCTGTAGATACGCAAGCTGCGACTGATATTTTCGCCGCGTTTCCAAAGACAGTTTTTGTAAAGAACTTTTTATTTCCTCATACTTTTTCTGCTGCTGAGAGATATTCCCTGAAGAAGACTCCTCAAGCAGCCTTTCAATGTTCTTCTCTGCTTGCAGCTGTTCATCAATTTTCTCCCTGATCCTATTTATCTCAGCGTAAAATATTCTTTTCTGTTTGGCTGACAATTTGAGATAGAGATTGTAAAGCTCCAAATATCTCTCTTTAAGAACATCTATTGGTTCCTGTGTGAGAGATGATGAAAAACGTTGCAATTTCTGTGAGAGTGAACGCTCAGGAGAAATAACATGCCATATGGCATCTCCCGCTCCTAAAACGGTTATTATCACCAGTAAAATAAGAATAATGATCCTTCCAGTCGAAGATTCAGTCATAAGATAGAGCATACTCAATATCGTGATGATCAAAATAAAGATAAAAAGAGACAAGGCCAATAACTTTTTTTTATTCATGGGATAATTCTTGCAGCTTTTGTTTCAATTCAGATACAGGAACCCGCTGCTGCTTGGTCGTGTCTCGGTCACGAATGGTAACGGCATTATCATCCAGACTCTCAAAATCAACCGTGATTCCATAGCGGATGCCAATTTCATCAGCACGGGCGTAGCGCCGTCCGATCGATGCTACTTCATCATAAAAAAAGCGCCAGTCTTTTCTCAGTTCTTGGTAAATCCCGCGGGCTTTCGCGGCCAGTTCAGGTTTGTTTTTCACCAAAGGAAATACTGCACAGAAAAAAGGAGTGATTTTGGCGGGAAGGGAAAGAACGATATTCCCGCGCTCTTGGTCATCGTTGTAGTGCAGATCCAATAAAGCATACACATTTCTATCCACGCCAAAACTTACTTCCAAAACATGGGGGATAAATTTTTTACCCGTCTCTTCATCGACTATTTCCATGCTTTGGGTGGACACTTCCTGATGGCCTTTTAAGTCGTGATCAGTCCGGTAATGGAGCCCGCCGATTTCCGTAAACCCATGCTCGGATAATTCCATCTCTATATCAAAATGGTATTTGTTATAGAATGCTTTTTCTTTTTCGTTTAATTCGTACAATCGAAATTTATGTTTTGGAACCCGCAATTCATCTACGTAAAATTGTTGGATCTTTATCAGATGGTAGACATAATACTTTGGCAATCCTCTTTCTACCAGCTCTGCGGCGGTCCGTTCAACGATCATCTTTTGTGGACGGTCTTCCACCAACATCGTGCGCAGTTCATAATCCTGCAGAGAATCAAATTCCGGATGTTCATTCATCAGGTCAGGATTCACAAAAATCTGCAGTTCGGCCTGGGTAAATTCCCGCATCCGCAGCGTGACATGGCGGGGAGAAATTTCGTTACGGTACGCTCTCCCCACAATAGCTAATCCTAAAGGAAGTTTCTTGCGCTGCAATTCATACTGCAGTTTAAAATTCACGTAAGGAGATTGCGCGGTTTCCGGCCGGAGATATGCTTTGTGTTGATTTCCGACGCCGATATTCACAGGGAACATCATATTCATGACCGAAACTTTTTCAAAAGAAGAGCTGCATTTTGGGCATTTTAAGTGATGTTTTTCTATCTCCCGGGTTAGTTCTTCGGAGGATAATCCTTCTGCTCTTATCTTTGTTGTCTTTTCCACCAAATGATCGGCCCGTTCAAAGAAACCGCATTTGGAGCATTTCACGATGGGATCGATGAAATTTTCGAGATGGCCCGACGCCTTAAACACATTCTCATGCATGATGTTTGCGGTTTCTATCTCGTAATAATTGTCTTGTGATTCTACAAAGAACTTTCTCCAGACATTCTCAAAATTTCTTTTCAACATCGTGCCCAGATGTCCATAATCATAGAACCCAGCCAACCCTCCGTAAATATCCGACGAAGGATACAGAAACCCCTTCTTCTTAAAGAAAGTAGCAAGATCAGATGTTTTTTCAGCCATTCTTTCTAGAAGAAGATATTTGTTTATTAAGTTTTTTATTTATTTATTAGACGTTAACATTTATTTCCGTCTTAAATCCATACTTTCCCTGCATGGGAACAAAGACAAAGTTTCCCAGAAATTCAAATTCCAAGCGCTTGCCTACTTTAGTCGCTTTGACCATCGTCTGTTCTTTAAGATCACCGATCGGCGCGACAATGATTCCTCCTTCTTTCGTTTGCTCTATAATCGGCTGCGGTATCTGAGGACAGGCAGCAGTGATCATCACTCGGTCAAAAGGGGCTTCTTCCGGCACTCCTTGTGAACCGTCTCTCTCCAGCACCTGGACATGGGAACATTTTAAGCCCTCAACATTCCGGCGAGCGACGTGCACTAATTCCGGAATGATTTCAGTGGTAATAACCTTTCCCGTGCTTCCCGTCAAATAACCAAGCAAGCAGGCCTGAAATCCAACTCCAGATCCAATTTCCAGAACGGTGTGGCCTTCACGGATATCCAGCGCCTGGGTCATAAACATCACCGTGGATGGTTGCGACAACGATTGTCCGCGCAAGGTCGGAAGCGGATGATCATGGTATGCTTGATCCAGAAGATCGGGGGACACAAAAAATTCCCTGGGGACATGAAGGAAAGCATCAATGAGTCTTTCATCGAGCCTTCTTTCCCGCCAAAAAGAAATAAGATGTTCTTTTTGAACCATGGTTTAGAGAAAGATTAATGAGTATTTAATACTTCTGCTTGGCAGGGTTTCTTAACCAGGCTATTTCTTCATCAGTTAAGTCTAATTCTTCCGCCAGCGTTCCCTCTTTTGATTTCTGAAACAGCGCTTGTAGGTGAGGAACGTAGTGCAAGGCTCCCCGCTGTGACGTATGCGTTGCGGCCGCTACCTTTCCGGCGATCTCCTTCTTCTTCGCATTCTGCATGTTCGCCTGCCAGATCCGCAGCAAGCGCATGGTCCGCCTATATTGCACAAACTGCGGATTTTTCTCCTCTTTGGCAGAAGAAATGCCGGCTGTCAGCAGACTGTTGATATAGACGAGAAAACGCCAATGCTGCTGCCGCCTGATTCTCCCCTGGAACACATCCGCCCGGGAGAGATGTTCATACGCTCTGGCCAATGATGACGCAGAAAGATATTCCTGAGGAAGATTTTCATCCATCCATAAGAATACTTCTTTATAATCCATATCCACATCATCCAAAGAACCTAACGCATTCTCTACCGAGGATGATTTGAAAATCAGAGTTAACGCGTTCAAGATAGTCTCTGTACGCTTACGATCCGATAATGAAAGAACACGATCAAATGGAAAATGCTTGTCTGGAGTGGAGATCTGCAGATCAATTAACGCCCCACGAAGATCGCCGTCAACCTGCCTTGCCAGGGAAGCAAGTGCTTTTTCTTCAAAGGTTATCCCTTCCTGTTCGCAGACCCATTGCAAACAATGGGCAATTGTCCTGTATTGCAGCTTGTGATAGGGAATAAGCTGGCATGCCTTGGTGAGAGGTTTTAGTTTACTATCTTCAAGATCATTGGCCGTAAGGATGACCGGAAAAGCTGACTTTTCAATCGCTTTCAGCAATGCCGGAATGCATCCCCGGTCTTTTACGCCAGAGATATTATCCACTTCATCGATGAGGATTAATTTTGGCGTGAAAAAAAGGGATTGCTGTCCTAACGCCGAGCCTAAGAATGAGGCAATGCTCTCTGCATTTCGTAAATCGGAAGAATTAATTTCCAAAATGTCGTATTTCAATTCCTTGGCGAGAGCATAGACGGAGGACGTTTTGCCGTTGCCAATGGGGCCGTGCAGGAGAGCCGCTTTCTGTTTCTTTTGTTTATAATTAACAATAAACTCTTTTAATTCCGCTCCCGCTTTCTGCTGGCCGAACACCTGTGCAGTATTTTTTGGTGCATATTTGAGGGTGAAAAGGACCATAGAATATTTAGACGCGGATTAATTAATAAGGGTTGTGGTATTAATCTAAAGAAATGATTCACTAGCTATTTGCAGACGGTTTTTCCCCATTGGTTCCAAGACACCTTATTCTGGTATCCTCTCCGAAATGATTATAAGCTTTTATTTGCAGACGGTTTTTCCCCATTGGTTCCAAGACACCTTATTCTGGTATCCTCTCCGAAATGATTATAAGCTTTCTGATTTCTAACTCATACGATGGCCATCAGAGCAGCTCACGAGTGGGATATTGAATTTATAATCCCACTTACAGATTCATCAAATATCGAGCGAAATTGCTCGCGTGAAATAGGATTTGTCGAATTTGATACACCCACCAGAGAAGAATATGCCTTAAGGATGAGCAGCAATCCTTTTTTCTATATAATTGAACAAGAAAAAACTCCCATTGGTTTTTTGGCATCGTATCCTGATTCGTCTCTAGAACGCCTGCCAAAAACAAAACTATTAGGCTATATCAAATCGAAGGATCCTCCTTTTGTCTATGCCGAGCAGGTGGCCATTCTTCCTAAACACAAAAGAAAAGGTCATGCCAAAGAAGCCTTCGCTAGACTTTTTGAAGATGCAGAAAGATTGGGCTATGTATCGATATATGGCGCAGTAGTGCAAGAGCCGCATCAAAATAAACCCATGGAGAAAATATTGCATTCTTTGGGATTTAAACCGGTTGGAAAACAAGCCGAGAAAGGGCTTCTTTTTGATATATACTGCCACACCGTAAAATGCTATGAAGGGAACTATACTTTATATGATATCTGATCTCCATCCAATCATAATCATCAATCTCCCACAATTTATTTAAACAAGCAGCACCTTAAAAATACTAAAGATGAGAGTGGGGTTAACGTATGCTGATGTTCTTCTCGTTCCTAAAAGAACTCCGTTGGATTCTCGTGCGGAAGCCGATGTGCGTACAAAGTTTACCAAGAATATTAAACTCAACATCCCCCTTGTCAGTTCTAACATGGCCACAGTTACAGAACATAAGATGGCCATTGCCATTGCTCGGGAAGGAGGGCTTGGTGTCATCCATCAATTTAGCACGATTGAAGAA
>JAGVYN010000032.1 GCA_018303265.1 Candidatus Woesearchaeota archaeon | reverse complement strand
TTTTGGAAGAGCAATAAATACATTTTTGGGACATCATTTCACCTCAAAAGAGGAGAAAGATGTTCTTATATTTATATCATTCGTTTAATGGACAGTATCTGTCCTCATTTGTAGTTAATAACTTACGTACTAGTAACATAATCTTTATATATGTTCTACTGCTCAGGCACCAGAATGAAAGAAAAATTAAAGAGTTTTTATGAACGAAAATATAAAGCTCTTCTTTTGATTCCTTTTCTTCTGCTTTTCTTTGCGTTTGTCCAAATTGGTGTCCAATACGCCACCACGGGAGATTTTGTGCATAAAGGGATTACCTTGAAAGGTGGTTCAACGATTACGATTAATTATGTTCCTTCCTATAACCTTCTTGAATTGGAAACATCTCTCCAGCAGACATTTCCGAAAGCGGAAATCGCCTTGCGAACATTGCATTCGGCAGGTCAAATCACAAGTTTCGCAATTGATTCTGATGCCCAGCAGGATGCCGAAATTAAAGCCTTGCTCGCAGCCATCAAAGAAGAAATTAATGTACTAGATGAGGATTACAGCGTGGAAGTAATCGGTTCATCATTTGGGAGGAGTTTTTTTAGGCAAACACTTACTGCTATCGGCATTGCTTTTATTTTAATGGGGATAGTTGTCTTTATATATTTCAGAACCGTCGTGCCGAGTCTGGCGGTGATATTGGCAGCATTTTCTGATATTTTTGTTACTCTGGCAATTTTCAATCTCACCGGAATTAAGCTCAATGCCGCAGGAATCGCCGCTTTTCTGATGCTTGTTGGCTATTCCGTTGATACTGATATGGTATTAAGCAGTCGCGTTTTGAAACGCCGCGAGGGAACGGTCATGGAGAGAATATACAGCTCAATACAAACGGGATTAATGATGAGTGCAACAACACTTGCTGCTGTTATTACTGCCTTGCTGTTGGTAAAGAGCGATGTTGTGAAGCAGATCATGCTTATTTTACTCATCGGCCTCTTGGTTGATCTGGTAATGACTTGGATTCAGAACGTGGCAATCTTACGATGGTATTTAGAATCAAAGGAAAAGAAGAATGCATTAAAAAGGCATTAAAATAAAATAACAGCCAGAATAAAACAGCAGAATAAATAACAAAATTAAATGAAAAAAATAGAATTTAAGCAATAGAATAAATAAGAGCATTCCTCATGAACATTAAAAAAATACTGACAAACTGGAGGGTTATTCTCCTATTGACATTTCTTTTGTTTTCTCTTATCTCTATTAAACCTCGTCTTTTTGATACTGGTGGTGTCACTATCCGTAGTGTTGCGCAAAACTCTTCCGCCGCCATTGCCGGCATAGAAAATCCATCACCAACTTTGACACCGCTGGCGAAAGAACGAATTGTCTCCCTCGACGGCAATGCCGTCAATTCAGAAGAAGAGTATTATGATTTTATTGGAACTTTGAAATCAAACAGGACGGTCAGGATTGAAACGAATGAACGTCTGTATACGCTTCTTACCAAAGCTGATGAACAAGGGAAAGTTGAAGATCTCGGGCTAAGAATAACAACAACACCGCATTCTAACCTTCGCAAAGGATTAGACTTAGAAGGAGGAACTCGTGTTCTCCTGAAACCTACCACTCCCATTTCGGAAGATAATTTGGAACTCACTATTGAAAACTTACAACAACGCCTCAATGTTTATGGATTAAGCGATATTGTCGTGCGCGCTGCGTCGGATCTTGCTGGCGATGATTTTATCTCCATTGAAATGGCCGGCGTATCGGAAGAAGAGGTACGTGATCTTTTATCAAAGCAAGGAAAATTTGAGGCCCAGATAGGCAATGAAACTGTGTTCTTTGGCGGCAAAAAAGATATTACTTATGTCTGCCGGAGTGCGGAGTGTTCCGGTATTGACCCTAATCGGGGATGTACGCGTATTGCTGAGGGCTATGCCTGCAGTTTCTTCTTCTCTATCACGTTAAGCCCTAATGCTGCGGAACGGCAAGGACGCATTACGAATACGTTGACCGTTACAGAGCAAGATGGCAGCCCGTACCTTAGTGAAGATATTATTCTTTTCCTTGATGATAAAGAAGTTGACAGGCTAAAAATTGGCGCAGAGTTAAAAGGACAAGCAACAACGAACATCCAGATTTCTGGTTCTGGAACAGGAAGAACTGAACAGGAAGCAGTCACGAATTCCTTGCAAAACATGAAAAAACTACAAACTATTCTTATCTCAGGAAGCCTTCCCGTGCAATTAGAAATTGTGAAATTGGATACTATTTCCCCTTCTTTGGGAAAAGAATTTTTGCGTAATGTTCTGTTTGTTGGCCTGTTAGCAATATTAGCCGTTGTAGCCGTCGTTTTCGCTCGCTATCGGAACTTTAAAATTGTCCTGCCGATGGTTTTCTCATTAGTATCTGAAGTAATTCTTATTTTAGGTTTTGCTGCATTAATTGGCTGGAATATGGATCTTGCTGCGGTTGCTGGTATTATCATTGTTATCGGCACAGGAGTTGATCATTTGATTATCATCACAGATGAAACAATACGCGGCGAAGTTGTCACGGACTGGAAGCGGCGCATTAAAAATGCGATGGTTATTGTGCTTGGCGCGTATCTTACAACGATGACAGGCATGCTGCCATTGTTATGGGCGGGAGCTGGACTGCTGAAAGGATTTGCTCTCACGACAATTGCTGGACTTTCGTTTGGCGTATTGATCGCCCGTCCTGCCTACGCTGCAATAATTGAAAAATTGCTGGTGAAATGATGGGTCCCTCATCAATTTCCACTGTGCATACCCCTGTTTTGCGTAAGAAAAATACCGCAATCCAGGCAGCTTTTCTTATGGTAATATGTACTTTGTTTAGTGCTGCGGGTCAGATATTACAGAAGTACGGGGCTCTTCAAATTGACTTTCAATCACCGCTTAGCATTGTCAATATGCCTCTCTTTTTGGGATTGGCTTCGTATGCTGCTGGCGCTGGTGTCATGCTCATTGCCCTCAAAAAGGGTGAACTAAGTCTTCTGTTTCCTATTCTTGCAACGAGTTACGTGTGGGTAAGTGTGTTCTCGCCTTTGCTATTTCCAGAGGATTCAATGAACGGGTGGAAATGGCTGGGTGTGTTCATCATCTTGATCTCTGTAAGTATTCTAGGCCTAAGCGCATCAAAAGTGGAATCTCCGATGGAACGAGGTGATGCGCTATAATTCGTCTGTCCTCTTTATTTCTTGTAGTAGCAGCAACTTTTGTTTCGGCAATCGGTGTGCTTCTCATCAAAAAAGAAGTCAATCGATGTTCTTTTAAACAAATGATCAGAAGTCGTCTTTTTCATGTGGGTTTGTTTCTGTACGGCCTTTCATTTGTTTTTTATATCTTCGCTTTGCGTAAAGAATCTTTGAGCGTCCTCTATCCTTTTGTTTCTACGACCTATATTTGGACCACTTTTTTTTCTATAAAGTTTTTACACGAAAAAATGAATGTTTGGAAATGGGCAGGCTTGATAGGTATCATAATTGGTGTTACTTTTATTGGTCTCGGTAGTTAATCATTTGTTTTTTTAACTTAAAGATACTTTTTATTTAAGAAGAACCTAAGAATAATTCATGGCCAGAACAATCAGGCTATTACGGCTTTTCTTCTTTTTCTTGTTGTTCTTATTCTTCCAAGAAGAGACGGAAGAATGAACGTGATAGCAAACACACCACTTATAAGCCAAGGATTGTGCGGCTGGTTTTTAATAGGTAAATTTGTAATAAATTGATTCGCCACAATAACCATAATAACAAAATTGGCTAATGCCAGGGAAGGAACAATTATTCCAGCGAGAACGTGATGTTTTCGTTTAAGATGTCCAATGTCAGTGATGAGAAAATTATAGAGAAAACCAATTGTTCCTGCGAGAAGCACAATAATGCTATACAATATCCATTGCTTAAGAACGATGAGGAATGGAATTAAAATAAGAGATACCACAAGGTTGGCAAAGATAATTACTACCAACGCGCTCCAGAAAACAATCTTAGAAAAAAACATGTCGTGGTGTTCTTCTCGCTCTAAAATTTTTTCAGCTTTCAGAATCTCCCGTTCATCCCACCCTTTTTTTCGTAAGAGAATTTTCTTTTCTTCTTTCATTTAACCTTCTCCTGAAAACTTATAAATTCTGCCGCTTTGGTACACTCTCGGGCCGCGTTTGATCGGGGATACACATACCCGCAGGGCATGTTTTTATAGACGGCTTTCCGCATCTTTTTATCTTGGCGGATATTGGCAATGATGGGATAATTCAAAATATCTTCAATTTCTTTCGGTTTTAATTCATAGCTGCCACGGTTGCTCATGTTGAGAACGATTCCTGCAATCATGTTATTATGAGCTTGGATGAGCTGTATCGTTTTTAAGGCATCCATCAGGGAACTGAGGTAGGGGGTAACAACAATGATAGCTTCATCACTGTTTTTTAGAACTTGAGTGACATCATGTCCCAAGCCACTTGGCGCATCGATGAGCACAAAATCAGCGGTTTCGTCTAATTGTTCAAATACTCTGGTTAAGTTCTGCGTGTTTGTTTTTTGAAATTCGCTGAAAGAAGGAGACGCAGGGATAACGGAGACACCACTCTCGTGTAAGTATGTGACCTCCCTTAAATTTTTTTCTTTCCGCAGATATTTATTAAGCGTTCCTTCCGGATTCATGAGTCCTAGATGAATGCCCAGGTTGGGTGTTACCAAGTTCGCATCTAGCAACAGAACTTTTTTGCCAAGTTCACTAAGAGCATGCCCGAGATTTATGGTTACGGTTGTTTTTCCAACACCCCCTTTTCCAGAAACAATCGCAATAAACTTTGTCATGATCTGCATTCTCTTTTTGTATATAACCGCTGTTGATACTAACAGCCATTGATATTAAAAAAGAAGAGAGTATTTAATATTTTTGTTGCCTTTCCCTAATCTTCTTCTTTTTTGCCGACAATCTTTTCCCAAGAATAATTTAAAAAGTGATGGACAAATTTCTCAGCATTCAGAAGGTTATCTATTTTTATTTCCGCGGTTGCCTGTTCTAGGTCCACAATCAACGTGACGTGCCGGCGATATTCTTCTCTTTTCTTATAAGAGAGTTTCAGAATGGTCTTTAAGAATGAATAAAAAGCAAGATAGTTTTGTAATTTTGGGTCGTCAGCATGAAGTTCACCAACCCACGTGGCTCTCAGTGCAGGGCTTTTGGGAAGACTTTCGATACGTCCTTCCTCTATCGCTTTTTCGAGAAAGGCTTCAATAATAAAATCGCACGTGCTGACCATACGCCGCAAGGCATTCAGAATCACATCAACAGTTCGTGTGTATTTTAAACTAACATAAATGATATGTTCCAAACGCTTGAGTTCTTCCCTAGCTTCCAATAGATAGTCGTTCATTTGTAACTGAGAAGTAGAAGGGAAATGCTTTATATATTTAAAATCTTCTATTTCATTTTAATGATATTATCAGCAATTTCCAGAAAATGTTTACTTTTGGAAAGGTATTCTCTTAGATTGTGAAGTGAAATAGGCGTAAGTTCATAGTCGTTGGAGCAGATAATCAATCTGTTGTCGCGCTGGAATTCAATGGGGCTCTTTTTATGCAGTTCAAGAATGTTGTTCAGGTGTGTCATCAGCGTTACCATCTCTGGCGGAATTTTATTTCTCTTTAGTGATTTGGAGCAGAACGTCGTTAACTTTCCTCTGAAACTAGTATGGAAAGTGGGGACAAGATGCAATTCTCGTTCGTACAGTAAAATAGTCTCCATTGTAGATTCAAGTGAAGAAAAGATGTTGTATAAAACTCCCATTAACAATTTGGGGTCTTTTGCTGTAGGAAAAGTTACTGTAAGCAGGTAAAACGCAGCATCGTACTGCTGCTGCGCTCGTTTACGAGCGGTAAGATATTCAGAAAGCATAAGTACGTATAAGAAATGAGGATTATTTAAATTTATTCAGATTTTTGCAGGGTTATGATTGCCTCTGCCAGATCCCCGTTAGCATCTTCAATCGCTTTCCGAGCTTCCTGTTCGGAAACATGCGCTTGTTCCATGACGGTTTTTACATCTTCCTGAGAAATGTCTGGGGTGGTGGACAGTTCCCGCTCTTCAACTTCGCCGGAGATTTGGAATGTTTCCTGTCCCATCATATTAACTTTGGCTACGGAAGGGTTGGAAATCACAATTTCTTTGTCCTCCATTTTTATGATAACTTCTTTCGCAGGAATGTCAACTTGTTGGATGCCAAGCTGTTTCATCATCTGCTGCATCTTCCGCGGATTCATTCCAGGAAACATATTAACTAAAGAACTTTCCTCCAAAATAATGCAGGAGAATAATTACTACAATAATAAGTATGCAAAGAACAATAACTGCTCCCGGGGAGAATTCTATCTTTGATTTATACTCATCAAAATAACGGGTAAGTCCGCCTTGTCCCGAAGGTAACCTAATTTTGTTGTCTTGAGCCATGAACAGTTGTTTTTAATAGTATTTTATAAGTTTTTTGGAGATATCTTGTTCATTAAAGAAAAACTGAACGTGGTTTATGAGAAAGTGATTATGTATTTTGGAAATTCTGGGAAGTTAGATGCCTCAAAGAAGTAGATTAGAAAGAGCTTATGCTGTTATAGTTAATGGTCCATTATTTATGTAACACGGCATGAACCATCTAGAATATATATTTTGAAGGCTAGATTAATTTAAATATGCCCCGAAGAATGAAACAACGTAAACAACGGGGTGAGACAATATGGGAATAAAAAGTAAAATAGGATTGTTATCATTGATGGTTCTGGTCTTAGCAGGGATGGGGCTTGCTAATGTGGAAATTCACATTAATGATACAGTTACCGATACCGATAGTAATTATGAAACTGTGGGAATCGAGCAAGACGGAGGCACAGATGGAGTAGTCAAGTTTAGAAACACGAGTGGCTACATTTCTCAGGTTGCATATGGTTTCAGTTTTTCTCCGCGAGCGGTAACACAATACACACAAACTTACAGTTGGACAAACATGTTCGGTGCAACTGAACTAAGCCTAAGTGACGATGAAGTCTCTGGTTGGATCAACCTCGGATTTAATACAGACTTTTATCAAGATGGTTTGTACGATAAAATTCGCGTTTCTTCAAATGGGTTTATCACGTTTGATGACAGCACAAACCACGGATGTTGTGAAGGGCAGGACCTTCCCGATTCGAGTGCACCTAATAATTTAATCGCAGGGTGGTGGGAGGATTTACTTCCGGCTTCGGCAGGTGGAGTAGGCACAATAAAGTATAAAGCAGAAGGATCAGCACCCGACAGAAAGATGACGATTGAGTTTAAAAACGTCGGTCATTATGGGGATACTAGCAAGAAAGTATCTTTCCAAATACAGTTGTTTGAATCTAGCTAATTTTTTTTAATTTCTTTTTTTTTAGATTAGTTAAAAAAAGGTAGAGTGGCATAAGCCGCCTTCTGTCAGACCCAAAATATCCATTGGATATCGATGGTCTGCTGGAGCATTCTACTATGCGTCATCATGACTTGCACCGGCCAGTATTCGCCGTTTCATCGCTCCCTATGGAGATGTCAAAGGGTTAACTCATTCTCTTCTCAGAGAACTTCGCCATTCCTGGTTTCCTCATCATTCCGTAATCCATAGGACGTGTCGTTTCTGAGCCATGGACAAGGGATTTCTCCTTCCTCATTCTTGAGGTGGCCATAAAGACATGGTTTCCCACGTCAATGGTGGGCGGACTTTCCTGAATGTGTACTACACCCTACGCTCCCTGCCACTACTACCTCTCTTCTTTTTCTGACAATACTTTATAAATTTTTACCTCAAATACGTAGGATCAAAATAATCTTAAAATCAACGGCAACCGGCATATGGTCAGAAAGGTCTTCTCCTCGGAACCGGAGCGCAAAGGTTGATTTCAAGTTTTTCTTTAGCGATAAAGTATTTTAAAGATTATTCATCTTTCCCATAATAATCCTCATTGCAAATCATTTGCCCGGTAGGGTTTGGATGACCCAACTTCACTCTCTCCCAAAGCACATTAATTCTGGTCAGTGCGTCCGTGTTGAAATAGGTTAATGGACAAAGTCGGATAAATCCTGGAAAACTTTCATAGCCGAACTCCCAATGAAGTTGGCAACCGATGTGGCCGCCTCCATCAGTAAAATTGATGCAATGCGGATAACCGATAATGTCACCTTGCGACACCCGAGAACCTTTCTGGATTCCTGGACCGAGTGAGTCGAGTTCTTTGTAAGCCGAAGTGTATTCACCATTTTTTAGCATCACGTACAAAACCGGTTCGTTTTCATCTATTTCGTTCGTGATGCTGGTGATTGTTCCATCAAAAGTGGCGATGAGCGGAGCGGCATAATCCCATTGAAAATCAATACCTGGGTGGCCCTCCGGATGAACTTCTTCTTTCTCGCCAAGCGGCAGCATCATATTCGGCTCATGTTCATTTTGGTAGGGCAGGGTGATGCTAATCCCTTTATGGCCAAAAATGGCCACCGGTCCATATCTAAGCCAAGAGAAAAGCGACAGTCCAAGAACCAGCAGTATAAAAACGATAACAATAAGACCAAGTATTTTGAGCAACTTTTTCATAAGAGTGATATCTTGTCATTTAAATCTTGATTATATACACACTTAATTTCCCACAACATCCACTTTCAACAGCAATTTTTCCATCCCCTCTTTATGTCCGGCTCCGACGATAGCTAAAATCTTTTTCTCTGGGTACTGGCGCATCAACGCCACGAGCTTTTTAACCATATATTTATTACGATCCTCAACGAGAACTTTATATACAGTAGGATACCTTTTGCGCAAGGTTTTCATCATCTTTGTGATGAGCTCTTCAGGGGGAACTTTCCGCAGATCAAAATCCAGCAATCCTAATTTTTTGATTTGCCTTTTCGGGAAGAACAGCCCTTGTGCAATATCGCTTACAAAGCGCCCTTTCTCTTTCCAGGTGAGTGATTTAGAAAATTGCTGCAAGGTGATCTGGATGGGCTGATCGATGAACGCAACATCAATTTTTTCTTTTCTCGCCAGTTCTAACGCAGTTTTCATCTCTGAACCAGGGGCAACACCCACTATCTTTCCCAATTTTTGCTGCACGTACTGGCCAATCTTGGCAAAAATGAATCCCTTGACACCGATGCTGCGGATATCTGCAAGAGAAACCTTTCTCTTTTCATCCTGAAGAAGCGCCGCGGCTCGCTGCACGTCCAATTCCACGGCGATGATTTCCGGCCGCTCTGTTGTAATCGCCGCAGTTATTTCCTGCACGCTTTGTGCGGCAATATGCGATGTCCCAATAAGGCGAAAGTTCATATCTCTACTTGATTACAGAAAAGTATTTAAACTTACGGTCTCTTTGACTTCAACTTGAGGTGAGCGCCTTTGTTAAAGATGAGAAAAGTGTCGGAAACATACGATTTGAGAGTTTTTACGGATTCAGGAGATTATTTTGGTGATATCGAAGACAGCATCGTGTCCGGGAATAAAATTTCCGGCTGGAAGATCAAAGCAACCAAAACTTCTTTTTTAAGCAAGGTTTTAGGGAGCGCCCGTGGTGTGATTGTTCCTCACCAACTGGTGAAAGCAGTGGGAGATGTCATGGTCATATCCAAGAGTGCTGTTCCCAGCGGTGCACACGCAGAAGAGCAAGGGGAAGCATGAATTATCAAAAGTATTTCCAGGATTTGCTGCACTATCATTACATGCACTTTTTTTCTGGCAGTAAACTTAACTTTTTTTTTCGGATTTGGTATGGGATTTATTTTTTGGAAGGTCACTATTCCTGAGGTTTTTTTCCTGGAGGAAATTGTATGAAACAACTGATCTTGCAACTAATGAGTGCTTTTCCTAGGGGGGAATATTTTCAGAATAAATTTATTTTCGCGTTGCTTATTTTTCTCTTTTTTCTCTTTCTTGCCAAAGTACTGTTGTTTGTCTTTAGCAAATACTTAGAGAAAATTGCCGCGAAAACAAAAACCAAAATTGATGATGCCCTTTTTGACAACACAAAAAAACCTTTATTCTATTTTGTGATTGTCTATGGGTTGAAAGTATCGTTGCTGCATCTGGAAATTGACGGTACCGTGACAAAACTTGTCAATTCCGTTATGACTATCATCTTTTTGTTTGTTATTTTACGTACTGTGGATATACTCATTGAAACGTGGGGATCAAACTTTGCTACGAAGACTAAAACAAGAGTTGATGAAGTTTTACTGCCTCTTGTCTACAAAGTTGTGAAAGTCTTATTTGTCCTAATTGGTTTTATCTGGGTTCTGGACATCTGGCAGGTTGATATCACTCCTTACCTCGCGGGTGTAGGAATTAGTGGTCTTGTTTTAGGATTGGCGCTTCAAGATTCGTTGAAGAATGTCTTTGGCGGAATTACGTTGCTATTAGATAAAACGTATCAAGTAGGCGATAAAATAAAATTGGAAGATGGTACTGTAGGAACTATTCATGACATTGGCTTGCGCAGCACAAAATTGATGACCTATGATAACGAGGTGATTTACATCCCTAACGGCTATCTGGCAAATTCCCGCGTGCAGAATTACAGCCGGCCTGATCCGAAAGTGCGCACGCAGGTCAATTTTGGCGTAGAATATGGATCGGATGTGGAAAAAGTAAGAAAAGTTGTTCTGAAGACGTTGTCGATGATTGAGCCGATTCTCAAAGATCCAGCTCCGGCGGTGTTTTTCCTGGAGATGGGCGATTCTGCGTTAAAATTCACGGCCAAGTTCTGGGTCGAACGCTGGGATCAGGCCTTTGCGGCTAAACTTGAGGCGACGGAGAAGATTTATAATGCTCTTCGCAAGTCAAAGATTGGAATTCCTTTCCCTACCCACACTGTGTACTTGAAAAAATAGGCTCTGGGCAAGGAAATTATTTAAAAAAGCTCTCTTTCTTGATTGCTATGGAATTATTTTCACTTACAGGGATTGTCATTTTTGCCATAATCATCCTCTTTTTTGGTCGTATTATTTCTCTCGCGTTAAAACTGTTGTTTATTGCTTCGTTGACTTTCATTATCGTTATGCTCATTTTTGGAGTTTCATTTTGGGATATCATGGACTGGGTGTATAAAGTGGTGTTATGGGTCGTGTGAAGAAGGAAAGCTTATAAAAAAACCAACTTCTGAATAAAGAATGACTTCCTCTATCTGGACGGAAAAGTATCGCCCGCAGACCTTTGATGACCTGCAAGGGCAAAAGGAAATAGTTGAGAAAGTCAGAGCGTTTGTTTCTTCCGGGAATATGCCCCATATTTTATTCTCAGGCCCGGCAGGGGTTGGGAAAACAACTTTGGCTTTAGTCATCGCCAAACAACTTTTCGGAGAGAATTGGCGGCAGAATACACTAGAATTAAATGCATCTGACGAACGAGGTATTGACGTTGTCCGTGTGAAAGTGAAGGACTTTGCTCGAACAAAGGCCATGGGCAATGTTCCATTCAAACTGATTTATTTGGACGAAAGCGATGCGCTGACGAAAGAAGCGCAGCAGGCACTAAGGAGGACAATGGAGAATTATACGCAAACGTGCCGGTTTATTTTGTCGTGCAACTATTCTTCTAAGATAATTGATCCAATCCAAAGCAGATGCGCGGTATTTAGATTCAAGCCGCTTTCTGAAGAAGAAATCTATCAAGTCATTGAAAAAGTGGCCAAGGAAGAAGTATTAACTTTATCTATCGAAACAAAAAAAGCTTTGTTTGAAGTGTGTGACGGTGATTGCCGGCGATTAGAAAACGTCATGCAGAGCTGTGCGGTTTTGGGAAATATGATTACACCTGAATTGGTTTACTCCATGGCTTCCGTAGCCAAACCCAAGGAAGTCAATGAAGTGCTTACCATGGCGGCGAAAGGAAATTTTCTCGATGCGAGAAAGAAATTATTAGATCTGATGTTGAATTACGGATTATCTGGATTGGATATAATCAAACAGATTCAGAAAGAGATTTGGAATCTTACGATCCCCGACCGCACCAAAGTGGAACTGATTGACAAGTGCGGGGAAGTTGAATTCAGGATGGTGGAAGGCAGTGATGAATACATCCAGCTGGAAAGTTTCTTAGCGTTTGTGGTGCTGGTTGGGAATAAACAAAAGAACTAATTTCTGTTTAAAAAATAAAACACTCACTGCTCACTCTGTTTAATTCGCAGCGTTTCAAAGCAACTTGTTTTGTTTGTAATGTCTCCTCGGCAAGAGGTTCTTTTAACTTACAGATGATTTCTGCTGTTCCATCTTGCTGCAGCCGCGCTTCGTTGACTTTGCCTGTTGATTGGCACTCCCACGCAGGATCATCCATACTATATGTAAACGTGTTGCGGATGCCAAATTCTTCTCCCTGCTTCGTAACTTTTCCGCCCCTTTTATTAACTGCTTTAATTCGTAAAGCAACAATACCTTGGCCGGCAGATTCCTCACTCACGCTGGTTACAACCATAGGCGCTCCGGAAACAAAGAACGTTTTCGCTTCTTTAACTTCACATACCCGCTGGTCTTTCAGGTCTTCTTTCAAGCATACTTCAGGAATGATCACGGAAGTTTCATAATTATATTCGATATTAGCAAACCATTGCCGGTCAAGCAAACCCGTTACCTTTCCGGCAAATTTCGCATTGTCGGCAAAGGAAATAGTTTCTTCTCCTCCTTCTGGAGCCAACTCTGATTTCTTAAGAATGGTATTTTTATTCTGTAATGTCCAAGCCGGGATGCCGCTGAATTCATCGGGAGAAACACCTAGTAATTTTACGGTTACATCCCCGGGTTTAAGTTCATATTCCCCTTTGTTTTGCACGAGCACTTCCACAGGGAATGTTTCCGTGTCATAAATGCTGTACACCCCTTCTTCTTGCACGCTAAAAGCTTCAAACTTGGCAGCAATGCCTAATTCTCCGCCAAGGAAAACGCCTTTCACCACTCCCTTTTCTGTAGGAGCACAAGAGGTGAGTAAGAATAATACTCCTATTGTTAACGTGAACAGAAGCGATATTTTTAGTTTCATCAGGGTTCTCCTCTTTATATTAATTAAGTATGGCTAATTTATGAAAGTATTTAAAGTTTACTGCGGGGTACGGATAATTTTAACATTCTTTTTGAATGATTGTACGTAATTATAATCCAGATCTATCAGCAACGGGGTTACATATGCGGAGCTTCCATAGATGTCAAAACTGCACGTAATTTTCCCTTGATTATTATATAACCTTACAAATCCGTCCCGCGGCTTGCAATCCCCGGGAACCCCTCCCATCTCTACAGCATAGGCAACTTTGTCAAAATCAGTGAACTGAAGATTTAATTCACACGTTTGCAGATCCGTAAAAGGACTAAGAACTCTTCCTATTCCAAAATTTTGCACATTGATGTCAAAGATGGCCCGTCCTCCCACCATCTCGGCTCGAACGTAAGATATTCCTACCGGCGCTCCCTGGCCTCCGCCGACATTAACTCCCTGCCGCCAGTTGCAGGCGATCTGCTCGGACGCAATCTGATAAAACAAAGGATCCACGCAGACTTCCGGGCTGGCTGTGGTATGATAATTGTAACAGGCCTGAAAGTTTAAAGTAGGGTTGTAATCAAAAACGCTGGGATCCAGTTCCACGTTTGGTGAGCGGAATTCAATCTGGTTCACGCCGCCTTCTAAATTATACACGGATTTTCCTTCCAGAACGTTGACATTTTCTGCGCAGGAACGGGCGCTGGTAAATCCACCACGGATGATGTTTGGATCAAATCCGGTGACGACGATAAAACAATCTTGAGGTTCGAGATTGTGGTTTCCTTTGTTTTTTACTTCGACAATGGCCTGAAGTTCGTTTAAATCATAAATAGTTGGAGGCGGATAATTAGGAAGCGTGTTGATTTCCACTCCTTGCATCCCTGTTTTAACGATACGAAGAGCAGCTGCTGTTTCCAACGGTTCGGGACCGGCCCGCGGCTTGCAAGAAACCAAAAAAGAAGAAATCAGTAATAAGACTAGGACGATGACTACACCTCTCTTTTCCATGAGAAATGTAAAATAAAGTAGTTATATAAGCTTTTTGGTGAATTAAAAGAAATAATTAGAGGAACAAAATATTCTTAAATAAAACCCATTTTAAAGTGAATTATTCAAAACAAGTATCAAAAATGGATCCACATCAAATTACCCATTTCAAGAAAGATTGCAT
>JAGVYN010000031.1 GCA_018303265.1 Candidatus Woesearchaeota archaeon | reverse complement strand
GGAAATACTCTTAAAATGTTAAAATATTGGAGAAAACACGGCATTGATAAAATTCTTCAAAAAGCCGCCAAAAAAGACATAGTATTATCTGGATTAAGTGCTGGTGCAATTTGCTGGTTTAAGTATGCGCAGAGTGATAGTTGGAAAATGACGAATCCTGAGAATCCATACATTCGTGTACATGGTCTAGATTTGATTCAAGCACTTTGTGCGCCACATTTCACAAGAGAAAAAGATAGGTACTCGGCAGGTTAATCACTTCTAAACCAGATGCCCAGGCATACAAAGTTTACTGGAAAAATAATAAATATCATCAGGAAACAATTGAAAAGAAAAAAACATTCTCTCCACTTGATGAATTATTAAGAAAGTAACGGAAAACTGCCCTTTGATTCTTTATCTTGATGTATCGCTTCGCTCCTCGACTATATTGCATTCTTACTCCACTTCGTTCCGTTCAGGGAATTTAACAGCACGCGACGATAATAAATGCTTAGATATCTTTGGCCATGACTGTTCTTCGGCCGTTCTCTTTTGCTCGCATTGCTGCATCAAGAATAAGCTGTTTTACTTTCTTATCTAATTGCTCCATAAAATCAGCTGACATGTTCTGCATGCCCGCTTCTCGCAAGATATCTTTAATTTGTGTTCTTGCTGTAATCATAATCTAGATGGTATAAGAGTATATTTTTAAAGATTGTGCATAAAACATAAATAACAGCAAGATTATCTTTCAGATATGGAACAGTGTATTTTTTGTAAAATTGTGAAAGGAAACATTCCTTGCCACAAAATATACGAAGATAATGATTCCCTTGCCTTCTTGGATGTTAAACCGCATGCCAAAGGGCACACCGTTGTCATTCCCAAGAACCATGCCGTTACCATATTTGATCTTAACGACAAACAGTATCAAAAGCTGATGCTGGACGTGAAAAAAACAATGAACATCCTGCAGGAAAAATTAGGTCCTGATGGGTTTAATGTCGGCTGGAACCATCACACTGCTGCTGGACAAGTTGTTCCTCATGTTCATATTCATATCTTCCCTCGCTATATTGGTGATGGAGGGGGAAGCATGCATTCCATTATCAGAAATCTTGGAGAACTGAGTGTGGATGAAGTGGCGAAGTTGTTTACATGAGAATTGAAAAGAAGATTTTGCCGCAGTACTTTGAGAAAATTCTTTCTGGTGAAAAAACATTTGAATTACGATTAGCTGATTGGAATTGCAATGAAGGAGATGTTCTTATTCTTAAAGAATGGAATCCTGAAAGTAAAGAATACACCGGACGGGTCATCGAGAAAAAAGTGGGTTCTGTGCTCCGATTTAAGCCATTTCAATTACCTTTCTGGTCTGCTGAGGAAGTAGAAAAGTATGGGTTGCAAATTATTTCTTTAAAGGAGAAACCTTAATAAAGAATCTTTTAACATTTCTGCTTATTGGCGGTGTAGCTAAGCTTGGCCATAGCGCGACGCTCATAGAGTTGAGCGATGAGGCTTTTGTCCAATGATTAATCGCTTGAGCCACGTCGAGGTCGGGAGTTCAAATCTCCCCACCGCCACATTTTACCATGGTTCATCTTGCCGGCCCAAAAGACAAGTACTGTTGTTCTCGATGTAAATCATGCCATTGTGATGTCTATGAATACGAAGGAAAGAAGTATCTTTATTGCTTAGACTGCGGTCATGAAGAAACGATGGATTAAGTTTATGGATCTCGTGGCCAGAAACGCAACCTTTTTGAAGAAACGCTGTTTTTACCACTTATGAATGATTTTTTACCGACAAATCTGAACGAAGGAAATGAATATTATGCTGGCTTTTCTCAGTTTGATGTCGTTTTCGTAACCGGCGACCCTTATTATGACCATCCGCTCAGCGGCGTGGCCATCCTTTCCCGGCTGCTAGATGCCAAGGGATATAAAGTTGGGATCATTACCCAGCCGCAGAGCGATGAAGAATTCCAGGCCTGTGGAAGGCCAAAATATTTCTTTTGCATCACATCTGGATTGTTAGATTCCATGCTGGCTAATTATACTCCTATGCTGCACCAACGTGAGAATGTGCTGGTGCCGGAGAGAGCTTTGATGGTATACACGCAGAATGTGAAGAAGTTATTCAAAGGAAGTATTACTGTTTTAGGAGGAGTGGAAGCTACCATTAGAAGATTCACCCATTTTGATTACAAAGAAAATATTCTAAGACGAGGAATTCTCAACGACACGAAAGCTGATTTACTCTTATTTGCAAATGCAGAACGATCCATTTTGACTTTATTAGAACGTATGGCTTTGTTTTCAGAAATTAAGAATTTTGAAGCAGTTAAAGAACAATTAGATTTAGCAACTATTGATGGAGCGGCCTTTCGGGTAAAGAAAGAACATGTTTCCAAAAATATCCGCAAAATGCCCAGCTACGAAGAGTGTGTTCAAGATCCGTTGAAATTTAATTTGTTAACCAGGATCCATTACCTGCTCCCCGATGATGCGTTTATAGAACCTTGCGGGTTTGGATTTATTCAACATAATCGTCCAGCACATACCATGCAAGAAGAAGAGATGGATCTGATTTATGAATTGCCCTATACCAGGCGATTGCATCCTAACTCCAAGAATCTGGATTTCAATGAACGAATGGTGGACAAATTAGAGACGTCAGTTATTCTAGGGCGAGGCTGCTGGGGAAGCTGCACGTTCTGTGTCATTCCTTTAGTACAGGGCAAAGAAGTAGCCAGACGAAGCCAGAAGAGTATACTCAAAGAGATTGAGGTATTGTATAAATCTGGCATGCGGAAGATTAATGATTTAACACTGCCCACCATTAACATGTATGGGTCGTATTGCAGTTTATACGATGAAGCACAGCAAATACATTCTCCGGTGATTGAGAAAGAAATAACGGTGTACAATAAAAAGAAGTATTGCAACCAGCAATGTGCGGGCTGTCCTAAACGAGTACTGAAAGATAATTTGTATCCGCTCTTGGAAGAAGTGGAGAAATTACAGCAGAAATATGACGGGACGACGCTGGAATTGCGCAGTGCAATACGACACGATATTATTCTGGATCAGAAGAAGTTGTTTCGCAAGATCATGCAATTTGTAACGAGATTAAAGATAGCGCCAGAACATATTTCTGATACAGTGCTCAAGAATATGAACAAATCTGCCAAGAAAGCGTTTGATGATTTTCTGAAAGAATATGAATTGGTGAACAAAGAACAAGGCACTCATAAGAATTTAGTGCCCTATTTTGTGGCGGCGCATCCTGGGACGACCATGAGAGACATGGAAATTCTTAAGAAGTATTGTGATGAGAAAGATATCTTCGTCAATCTGACGCAAGTGTTTACCCCTACGCCGGGAACAGCATCCACAGCAATGTACTATACTGGCGAGAATCCCTTAACAAGGGAAAAAGTGTACGTGCCCAGGACTTTTCGAGAGAAAAAAGACCAGAAAAACATTCTCCTTGCTCACGAAGCAGAAGATCTTGCTGATGATGCCGGGTAAACAGAAATATTTAAATAAGAACATTCTTGTTTTTGATTTCATGCCAGCGTGGCACAACCTGGTACTGCGCAAGCCTGGAAATCACTTTCCAAAGTACCATTGAGCTTGTTTCCGCAAGGATATCCCGGTTCAAATCAGATCTCCCAGATCTGGTAGGGGGATTCGCGGTCACCGCGTTCCCGCTTATAAGTCTTGGAGACTGTTGAAAGTCCGGGCGCTGGCGCTTTATTTCAAATTCTGATTCAGGAAAGCAACTGTTTTTTTTCTCATATCACAAACGAATTCAAAAGAGCAATCGCCAGAGTTGATCCAAGGAGGAAGTAATCTATTTGTTTTGCTTGCCGTTCACTTATTTCCTTCCCAAACATCTTTACTACGGCGAATTGCAGGAAATGCGTTCCCAAAGGGATGCCATGCAGGCGCTTTTGCAATTTTGAGATAAGGCAATCTTTAAAGATAAGAAATTGCGTCCTGTGAACGCCAATAATGAGAAGAACAATGGGGAAAGAAAACAGAAGGCCCATAAATACGCCAAAAAGAATAACAGCCATATGCAACCAAAATAACACATCAACAACAAATTTATGGAACATTTTTACCTCAGCGCTGCATAAGTAAACTGGACTTCAAACTTCTTGCAATAGACAACCACAGAGTTGTAGCCGGATAATTTTTCTATTGGCTCTTTTATAATATACGATTGTCCTCCTTTCGTTCCCTTCAGCAACCCCAAGTTCAAAATTTTTCCGCTACCCTTCTTTGTCGTTGCCAGATACACATACAAATCAGGACCGGATTGAATGTTTACCTGATTGCCAAAGAGGAGAATACTGTGTTTTGGATTGTCATCTTTATGCGGAAGAAGATAGACAGTTCCCCTTCCTTTATGAACAATATCTTTCTTTACAAAATGCCCTTTTCTTCCGCCAATTTTCACAAATTCTTGGGGATTATGTTTAATCCACTCCAGAAGTTTACGTTCTTGAGGCCGTAACGCAACTTTTTTCCCGAAAAGAATTTCTTTGAATGATTTAGTTTTAAGAATTTCAAGTAAATCTTTCAGCGTTGCCAGGGAGATCTTGACCATATTTAGGGGAATCTTAATATCTTTAAATATTTAACGAAATGAAAAAGTTTTTAAAGATCTAAAATATCAAAACCACATGAAACTGCGCTGGATCATTCTTGCGGTTGTACTTCTTGCTGCCTGGTATCTCCTTTCACCAGCATTTAAAGTCACGGAACTTCAAGAAACCTCGCCGCTGGAAATTAAAGATGCCATGGAAACCATGGATGCGGCGACGAAAGAAAAGTTTGAAGATGAAGTAGAAGCCGTGAAAGATGTGGTTATGACCATGAACGATGTCATGCCCAAAGCAAGCATTGTTTCCCAAGGCAATTTCCAAGCACGGGCACATGACGTAGAAGGAAAAGCCCTGCTCATTCAAACAGGAAATGAGTATGTTCTCCGCTTTGAGGACTTTGAAACTATCAACGGGCCTGATCTGCACATCTATCTTTCCTCAGAACTAGGTGATGATGATTTTGTAGATTTGGGAAAGATCAAAGCAACGAAAGGCAATGTAAATTATGAAATCCCTCCGGGAACTGATCTCAAAAAATTTGACAATGTTCTCGTCTGGTGCGTGCCGTTCAAAGTATTGTTCAGCTATGCGGTGCTTGAATAAGTATTAGTTTATTCGTTATCTCATTTTTTTCTCCAAAACTTTAAAAAAGAAGAGGGCGATAAATAAATTAATGGCCGAGAATGACAAAAAGAAAAATCCCTTAGAGGAAATGCTCGAACAATTAGAAAAATATGAGGAAGGCTGCGAACCAAAAGATTTAATGTCTTCAGGTGAATGATATGGAGATAGATGCAGAGATAGAGATTGAACCGGTCAATGAAAAAGGATTTAAGATTTCCTGCTGCCGGTCCTACATGACTCCTAAAGGAAGATGTTACACCTGTCCGGAGCAAGAATTATACGAAGATAAAGATCCTGATGACGAAACATTTTAATAGGCTTCTTTTTTCTTTCATACCATGAAACTCATTTCTTGGAATGTGAATGGGATAAGAGCCTGTGTTACAAAAGGCTGTCTTGACTTTGTAAAAAAGGAAAATCCAGACATTTTCTGTATTCAGGAAACAAAAGCGCATCCCGATCAAGTTGACGAGATATTGAAACAGTACGAACATCATTACTGGAATTCTGCTGAGAAGAAAGGATACTCTGGAACGGCCATATTCAGTAAAATAAAACCTCTTGCGGTGTCGTATGGGATTGGGACAGAAGAACATGACACAGAAGGAAGAGTCATTACCGTCGAATTTGAGAAGTATTATCTGGTAAATGTATACGTTCCAAATTCCGGCAGAGGATTAGTGCGCTTGAAATACCGTGAAAAATGGGACCGGGATTTCCTCGGCCATCTCAAAAAACTTGAAAAGAAAAAACCCGTTATCGTCTGCGGTGATTTCAATGTTGCCCACACGGAAATAGATCTGAAAAATCCAAAAGAGAATTACAACAAAACTGCCGGCTATACCCAAGTAGAAATTGACGGCATAGATCGTTTCATCAAATCAGGGTTTATCGATACCTTCCGTGAATTTACCAAGGAAGGAGGAAATTACACATTCTGGAGTTACATGTTCAGTGCGCGGAAGAAGAATATCGGCTGGCGGATTGATTACTTTTTAATCTCAACAACATTACGATCCACATTGAAAGAAGCATTTATTCTCCCACAAGTTATGGGATCAGATCATTGTCCGATCGGGATTATAATGAAATGATATTGCGTTTGATCATTTGTAAGCAAAACAAAACTACTGAATCATCTCACTGAGTTTATTAACGAATTCTTTTGCATCTTTTAATATTCTCTTTGCTTCATTAATTCCATATCTCTGCGAAACAGTATATTGAACACTTACTCTTCCTCTTAATGCTTGATCTAACTTTTGAATATCATCTCTTCCAAAGCTTGCATTTTCAATCATATCAATATACTTTCGATCTAACAAATTTTTTTCAATGCAATATCTATATTCTAATGCAATAATACTTGACCTATGTGTTGATGACTTAATCCCCAACTTAGCTAAAGCAGAAGTTGCTGCTAAATACATTGCGTAATAAGAAGTGATAATTACCCAATCGTGATATTCACTTTTAGTTGAGATTCCAACTGTTTTCTTAATTTCATCATCTTTCGACAGTAAATCCAAAACTCCTGCTAATTCTAAATTGTGCAACGCTTTCATTAAATAATTATTCGCAAACTTTTTTTCATTGCTATCTATTCTAAGAGAATATTCTTTGATTAGCTGTTCGTATTCTTCTTTTAACTCTTTTTTTGATATTATCATTTTGAGTTCAAAATATCTAACCAATACTCGTGATAACCTTTCAATATAATGTGGTTTAATAATGATTCTTTTGCAACGTTATCCTCATTATTAATTATCATATTCTTATGTTCATCACTACTTACAATAATTGGATTGATATTTGGACTTCCTCTTAATTGGCTCGTTTTAAGTATCCCAGTTATAGATTTTTTAGTATCTCTAATATAATTCTCTTTTTGTTCTTCACCCCAATTCTTAACAACATCGGGAACATCATAAATAACAAGCAAATCTAAATCACTATTTTTATGTTGAGTCCCTTTAGCATAGCTGCCAAAAATCAAGACAGATCGAAAATCATTAATCCCTCTTACGTCCGAAGTGATTTCTCTTACAGTTATTAAAAGAAATCCTTTTAATTTGTCAGAAAAAGATTTAAATTTTGTTGCCTCAATCAAGGATAACAAAGAGGCAGTTTTTTCACTTGAACAATTAATTTGAATTTTACTAGCCATACCATACTTTTCTTTAAGAAGAATACCTTGTTTAACTAAATAATCAATATTTCTATAAACAGTTGCATAATTTGTTTTAATGTTAATTTTAATTAAATTCTCCTTAATCTCATCTATTGTAAAGATCTTAAAGGGGGTTTTAGATAGTAGGTTAAGTATTATAAGACTGAGTTCAGAAATTTTCTCATTTTGGATAATTTTATTCATCTTTTGAATATAATTATTCATTTTTTATAAAACTTTGGGTTTATTTTACTTTTTTTTCTCGCCAAGAAGTTAATTATCTCCTCATCCTTCCTTCAATAAACTCTTCTTTCGTCTTCGCCGTCAGAAATCGATTTGTTTTCTTTTGATTGCCTAACGTGTCATAGGGTTTCGGACCATAATCGTGCCCTGGATAAATTACGGTATCATCTGGCAGTTTCATGATTTTGTTGTACAGGGAATGATACTGCTCTTCCACATTCGCGCCGGCTAAGTCACATCTTCCGCAGCCATCAATAAACAAGCAGTCCGTCGTAAAAAGTTTATTATTTTTATTATCTTCAACAAAAATACAAATACAGTCATAGATATGCCCCGGCGTTTCCATAATATCCAACGGATAGTTTCCTAAGCGCAGTGTATCGCCATCTTTCAGGTTTATATCGACATCCTTGCGTATTCTATGTGAAGCAGCAACAGGGATCTTGTTTTTTCGATAATATCCATAACCCACAACATGATCAAAATGGGAATGCATGATCACGACGAATTTAAGAGAAAGATGCTGCTTTTCAATAAAAGCAAGCAGAATGGACGGTTCAATGGCCGTATCGATGACGGCTGCTTCCTTTGTTTGGTCATCATACAGAATGTAACTTAAGTTGGTATCATAACCTCCTTTAAACGATTTTAGTTTCAGCATGGGATGAGAAGAGCAATCACCATTTAAAAATATAACCTAAAACCAAACTCTGAACAAAAAGCTTTATATTCCCTTAGATATTTATCCATCCTATGCCTTTGTACGAAAAAAAGTGGTGGAAGAAACTGTTTCAACGGGAAGAAGCAGCGACAAAGATTGATGTTCTCAATGATCTCGATGCTGTGAAAGAGTTTTTGGCTGATGTTCCCATGGAGATTAAAAAACTCCTTCCCGAACTGCAAAAATGGGAAGAGTTGGAAAAAGAACGCAAAGTTGCAAAAGCAGGAATCCTGCAAGTGAATTTAGAAACGCAAGCGGAAGTGCTTGATGCTGTCCTTAAACGCTACGCTTCCATGCAGAATGATTTTGACATTAATGGATTACGCATGAAAGAGATTATTAAACAGTTTCTTAATCATGCCCAAAAAGCCGGCTTGAAAGATTTAGTGAAAGAAAAACAGCAGGATCTTTACTGGCAAGGTAAGTGGTAGTTACAACTTTTTTCTTAGAACAATGTGAGCACCAGTATGATAATCACCATCAAGACAGAATTGCCGCGCTGTGTTCGTGACAGAAATACTTCTAAACATTCCTTCTTCTCTGTTTCTTGCGGCTTCAATTATTCTATTGACAGATCTAGATTCAATAGGATAAAAATGTTTTCCATCTTTTAAATAGACCTCTCGTGTTCGCAAGCCTAAGACTAAATCACATATTGTATTATACTGAGGCTGTTCAGGACGAATTTCTGTTGTTTGCGCTTCCTCACGAGTGTTCTTGATTTTCTCAGCTACCTGCTGATCAACAGATCCATAACTAATTTCTAAAAGAGTGTGATGTGAGTTATCAACTACACCAATAATTGAACAGCGATATCCGTTATTAATCTGGTCATAAGGAGAATATCTCTTCATGATCTTTGTTGGATCGTGTTTTCCTGAATTATGCGTCATGACAAAACCTCTTCACTATTATCTATCTTAAATAATCACCGCTTGACCGCTGACCATATGGAGTCCTCGCAGCAATATTATCCGGCTGATCGTAGACCATACCGCCTCCTAATCTAAATAACTCATTCATTTCAAAAGCTTTGTACTTAGGTTCTCCTCTTTGAGCATACATTATTCTTTGATTATTCCCACTTACTTCTTCTGCGTTCATTTTTTATACCTCTTTTCGTAAGGGAAAGGTATTTATTTATAAAAGTTTCGGTTGGGCATATAATGTATATGCTTTCTTGGTCTGCTTGTGACAACGTAACCATAAAGTTGTCTTATGTTGGTCATATCTTTGTTATTGAAAATATTTATATAAAAATTAAGAAATATAACATACATTGACTTTGACAAAGCAAATTATGAAATTAATTAGAGGCAAAAGTGAAAGAACAAGAAAAAAAATAAGTCCAATCAAACGATTAAGATAATTGCTGTTATAATTGGTATTTATTTTTTGTTCAGTGGATTATCTAATTTTATTAGTCCAGAAGTAACTGTTGAAATTAAACCGTTGGATAATGGTTTTATAGAAGAAATCAAAAAAATAGAAGCTAATAAGATAAAAGAAAAGGTAGATAATAAGATAGACGTACAAGAAGAACCAATAATTTATCCTATGAATGAAAATGTAAATGTAGATGAATTAACTTATAAAGTTACAAAAGCCGAAACATTTACTAAAATGGGTTCGGGATTTTTTGAAAAAGAAACAACTGGTAAATTTGTAAAAGTTTACCTTGAAATTACTAATGATGGAAAGGAAACTAAACAAATATTTACTCCACGCTTTAAAATAGAGGATAGTAAAGAAAGGTCATATGACAGACTTTCTGATGATATGTTTTATATTTCTAATTACCTAGAACTAGGAAAGCAAATTCAACCAGGATTAGCTACACATGGTGCAATTGTATTTGAGATGCCTAATGATTCTGCAGACTTAGTTTTAAGAATTAATGGTGATTGGTTATCTGCTTCTGAGATTAAAATTTCATTGTCAGATATTAGAAATATAGGTAAAGATACAACTCAGGAGGAAGAACAAAATGAAAGAATGGAAGAAATTATGCAAGAAAGCCAAGAAGAAGTAGAGGAATTAATAAGTCAATGTAATGCTCCTTTCAAATGCTCGTCAGACTGTGCAGCATTTTCAGATTCTGGACAAAAAGATTGTCCTTCTGGACAGGTTTGTTGCTTAACTGAACAAAGTGAATTGGATGAACAAATGGATAAACTAATGGAAGAATCAAAAAAGCAAACAGA
>JAGVYN010000030.1 GCA_018303265.1 Candidatus Woesearchaeota archaeon | reverse complement strand
TACCAAGAAGCAGGCACGGGATTTTGAGAGTTTGGAAATAAAATTTTCTTGAAAACCACATTCTTAAACTCATTCCACTCAGCAGTAACAATCTCAAAAATTAACAAGCCATATCGTCCATAACTTGCACTGGAAAAAAAGCACAACCACTGGAAAACATACTTTTCAGGATAAAAACATTTATAAAGGAGCTAATACTAAAGGAGAAAAAAGTTTTACACAACTTTCTTGGCGGAAAGTTGGTAAGTGGATTATTGGTTTGTTCGAAACGTTTGGCAACGTTTGGAATCATTGTTGGCGTTTGTTAGTTGAACTGTTCTTTCGTACTTGCTGTTGCTCTTTATTGGCGTAAATCACAACAACCTTCTGAAAGAGTAGTTAGCGCTCCGATTATTTAATTTTTGTCGATTACCGGAGAGTAACAATAATTACGATGAACAAAACCAAAAAAAAGGGGGAAACACCATGGATTTTTTAGTTGAAAGCGCAAAAAACAATGCATACAACAACACGTTCGAGACAACTTCGGACGGCCTTGCAATCGGACAGGCAAACATCAAAGTCATCGGTTGCGGTGGAGCAGGCAACAACATGGTTGGCTGGCTGTATAAGAAAGGGATCAAAGGCGCAGAAATTTTGGCTGTGAATACCGATCAGCAACATTTGAACATTACTGGTGCAGATCATAAGTTTCTTATTGGAAGGGACTGTACACGAGGTTTAGGTTGCGGAGGTTTCCCAAATAAAGGAGCAGAAGCAGCACAGGAATCATTAATGCAGATCAAAGAATCGCTCAAAGCGTCAGACATGGTCTTTGTCTGTGCGGGTATGGGCGGGGGAACGGGAACAGGCGCAGCTCCAGTGGTAGCGCAAGTTGCCAAAGATACCGGAGCAATTGTCATTGGAACCGTAACCATGCCTTTTAACATTGAACGTGCGCGCTGTGATAAAGCAGAATTCGGATTACAGCAACTACGTCAAGTATCTGATACGGTTATTGTGATTGACAACAATAGGCTGGTTCAGATTGCGGGAAACTTGCCGATCCAACAAGCTTTTGCGGTAGCAAATGAATTAATTGCGACCATGATCAAAGGTATTGTGGAGACCATTGCTGTTCCATCCCTGGTTAACCTGGATTATGCTGACGTTAAGGCAATTATGTCCAATGGCGGTGTCGCGGCTATCGGCGTAGGAAGTTCTGATACCAACAACAGAGTGGAAGAAGCAGTCAAAGGAGCTCTTTCCAATCCATTATTGGATATCAATTACGAAGGAGCCACGGGAGCATTGATTCACATAACTGGCGGCCCGGACATGACTTTGGATGAAGTATCCAGAATTGGTGAACTGGTCACCGAAAGCCTGGATGATGATGCCAACGTTATCTGGGGAGCAAGGGTAAGTGATGATATGAAAGGAAAGCTGACCGTGATGACCATTATCACCGGTGTTCATTCACCATGGATTTTGGGAAAAGTGGATCAGAAGAAAACACAGAGCAGAGCACAATCTCTCAGCAGAGAATTGGGCATCGAACTGGTCTAAACCTTGCATGATTAAAATCTTGCCCCTACGTGTTCTCATACACCACCCCCTGTTATAGGGCAAGATTTTTTTATTTTTTTTTCTTTTGTTTATTTTATTGTAAAAAATGTTGGGAAATGCAGACTAAAAGTTTAAGGGAATTTCATTCTTTCAAGTTTGGAAGAGCATTCAAGAGCATTAATCGAAGAGATAATTTTACTACGACAAGATATCTCCTGTTTCAAAGGCAAAACCTTATTTAATTACAGAATTACGGGTGTTCATTCAAAAAAAGCAAACATTTATATAATATATATTACAATAAAGTAACATATGTTACAAAAAAGTAGTATTGAGAGGACAGTTGAAGTTTTCTTTATTAATCCAACTAAGAACCACTATCTTATGGATATTAGCAGAACTATTGGATTAGCACATACATCAGTTAAAAAAAATTTAGATAAATTGATTAAGATTGGATTAATAGTAGAATCAGTAGAAAAGAGAGGGGACAGAAAATTTCCTTTCTATAAAGCCAATTTAGATAATAAACTTTTCAAAAAATACAAAACCATTTACAATATTTCAACTATTTTAGACTCAAAAATTATTGAATTAATTGAAGAAAAGTTGATGCCTAAGTGTATTGTGTTGTTTGGTAGTTATCAAAGAGGAGAAGACGTTGAAAAAAGCGATATAGATCTATTTATCGAATGTGAAAAAGATGAATTAGATGTTACTTCATTTGAAAAAAAGCTTGGAAGAAAGATTGAATTACATTTTAATGATAATTTCATTTCATACTCAAAAGAGTTGAAGAACAATATTATTAATGGGCTCGTGTTGAGTGGTTTTTTAGAGGGATATAGATGATTACGAAAATTAAGCCGGATAAGCAGAAGGCTGAATCGCTAAAGAAGATGGCAGAAGTCACTTTAGAAAGGTTGGATAACACAGATATGGAAAAATATCCAAGCAACACGTTACTAGATTATTATGATGTAGTCCATAAATTGATAGAAGCCCTTACTTTAAGAGAAGGAATAAAAGTAAAAGGGGAGGGTGCTCATCAAGAATTAATTGATTATGTTGCCAAACAAAAGAAAATTGATGAACAGATGATGGTATTTTTGCAACAAATGAGAGATTACAGAAACCGTATTTCATATGAAGGATTTATGATCAATAAAAATTATATCCATTTAAATAAAGAAATCATCAAAAGAATAATTAAGCATCTTTTTGAGCAGTTGAAATAAAATGGCTTGCTGAAATTATAAGAATCTTTTAAATATCTTATGCGGTTAAATTACACATTTATCCCATCCAAATGTTTATAAATTCTTTAGAACTTTCATTCTTCCATGGCCAAGAAGGATGCAAAAGATACCAAAGGTCTTACCGCTTCCAAAGAGGATGAGGTTTCCGAATGGTTTACCCAACTTATCCAGAAAGCGGAGTTAATCGAATACAGTCCCGTTTCCGGCTGTTATATTCTCCGGCCAAATGCGTACTATATATGGGAGCAGGCGCAGCGGTATTTTGACAATATTCTTAGAAAAGATGGTGTGCAAAATACGTATTTCCCGTTATTTATCCCAGAATCGCTGCTTCAGAAGGAAGAAAAACACGTAGCTGGCTTTGCTCCGGAAGTTGCGTGGGTGGAAACAGGAGGGCATACAAAACTCAAAGAGCGATTAGCAATTCGGCCCACTTCTGAAACAATTATGTATGAGACCTACGCCAAATGGATACGGTCGCATAAGGATCTGCCGCTGCGGTTGAATCAATGGGCAAATGTGGTGCGCTGGGAATTTAAACATTGCACCCCTTTTTTGCGGAGCAGGGAATTTCTCTGGCAGGAAGGGCATACTGCTTTTGCCACGAAAGAAGAAGCGCTGGAAGAAGTTCACAAAATTCTTGATTTTTATGAACAACTGTTCAGGGAACTGTACGCCGTACCCGTACTGAAAGGACGGAAATCGGAAACAGAGAAGTTTGCGGGAGCAGAATTTACCTTATCGGTGGAAGCCTTTCTTCCCACTGGAAAAGCCATTCAGGGTGCAACGTCCCATCATTTAGGCCAGCAGTTTGCCAAGGCTTTTAATATTAAGTTTAAAGATCAGCAGCAGCAAGAGCAGTACGTCTGGCAAAACTCCTGGGGTTTTTCAACACGATCCATTGGGATGATGATTCTCATGCATTCGGATGATAAAGGCCTAGTCCTGCCGCCTAAAGTGGCTCGGATTCAGGTTGTCATCGTTCCGATTTTATTTGACAAGACCAAAGCACAAGTGCTCAAAGAAGCTGTCCTGCTCCAGAAAAAATTGGAGAAGAAAGGATTTTCGGTCCATCTTGATGCCCGGGAAGAGTATTCTCCAGGCTGGAAGTTCAACGAGTGGGAAGTAAAGGGTGTTCCTGTGCGTTTGGAACTTGGTCCGCGGGATCTTGAGCAAAAACAAGCAGCTCTGGTGCGGCGGGATACTGGGGAAAAACAAGCGCTTCCCTTAGCTGGAATAGAGAAAGAAGTTGATTTAATATTGCAGCAAATGCAGGCTGATCTGTATTCAAAAGCTGAAAGTATGCTGAAAAAGAGTATTGTCAAAATAAACAATCTTGCGGAAGCCGTAAAACACGTTCAGGAAAAGAAAATGATCCTTGCTCCATGGTGTGAAACGGAAGTGTGTGAAACAGAATTTAAAGAGAAGACAAGTGCAAAGTCTCTGAACGCGCCATTGCAGCAACCACCATTGCAGAAGAATCAGACTTGTTTCGCCTGCAAGAAGAAAGCAGTTTCCTGGTTTTATTTTGCGAAGAGTTATTGAAGGTTTTGGATGTGAAGCTCCGCGTTGTTTTTATAGATTCACCCAATGATGAATTCCATCAATTTGGAAATTTGTTTCTTCTTTAAGTTTCCGGCAGTAGGGCATGACAAAGTAGTAGCTAAGAGGAAACATTGTATCATCTCTTTGAAAACCTTCCCCTTTTTCAAAAGAAACGTATCCTTTACGGCAGAATGAAACACTTTTTGGAGTAAAGAGAGGACCGGATGAGAAAGGAGCGGATGAGGACGGATTATTGCTATATGTTCTCTTTAAAAAAACTCCTTCTGCGGTGATCGTGTACTGGTCTTTCCCATCAATTCCATATGATCGCGAATACGTTAGCTTATCTGGCATGCGACATAATTCTTCACCAATCCTCATACGGTGTTGAATATGCTCCACAATTTCATCAAGTTGTGAAGAAGATCCTGTGAAAGGAACTGTTGTTGTTATGATTAATTTCTCTTGGTCTTGGATAGTGTACAACCCGTTGGAGATGCTCATGGGAATAAAAAATGAGGCTTATTTAAAAAAGTACCTTTGGTGTTAAAGAAAGCTCTTAACATATAATACTCCAAGAAATGAATATACCAAGATATAAATTAATTTAAACGGCTTCTTTTTTTCTTGAACACGATGTTAGAAACACTTTTGAATGACGTCCAAACCGCTGCTGTTCTCTGCAACCAATTTGGTGATTCCGGGAAAGGAAAGGTTATCCATGCTCTTGCTCCCTGGGCGGATGTCATTGCTCGAGGTACGGGAGGAAATAACGCTGGTCATACCCTTATTCTTAATGGACAAGAGATGGTATTTCATCTGATTCCTTCAGGAATTGTCTATGATCATGAAGGTAAAATAAATATTATGGGCAATGGCATGGTTATTGATCTGGAAGAACTCTGCAAGGAATTAGATCAATTGGATACACGGAAGATAAGTTACAACAATTTAATGATCAGCCAGGACGCGCATGTCATCATGCCTTATCATATTTCCCAAGATCAACAGAAAAATCAATCTCTTGCGCAAGGTGGCATTGGTTCTACAGGGAAAGGGATTGGGCCGTGTTATACTGACAAAATTGCCCGCCGGGGAATTATGATTGGCGATTTATATGATGTAGACAGGCTTGTAAAGAAAATCAAGAAAGCAGAGTTATTTTATCCAGAACAAAAAATAGATGATGGTGCTATTGATGACTTTATCCAAAAGATTAAACCTCTTGCTGCAAGAATTAAACCGTTCGTTCGAGATACAATCCAGGAGATGCACCAATTTTACAACCAAGGGAAAAAAATTCTTTTGGAAGGAGCGCAAGGGTTGTTGTTAAGTATAGAATATGGAACTTACCCCTATGTCACTTCTTCCGATTGTTCTTTAAACGGCACGGCGGCAGGTGTCGGTCTTTCGGCACGTGCCGTTGACCTTCCGCTTGGTTTGGTCAAATTTCCGTTCATGACAAGAGTAGGGGGAGGACCATTCCCTACGGAACTTGGGGGAAGAGATCAAGAAGAGTATTGCCAGCAACCGGGAAGAACACTTGAATCAGAATTACAGCTTTATGAGATATCTTCTATTCGAGAGTTCAATCTAGAATCTAACCAAGTGAGATACGATCGCCGGCATCCCGCAATTTTGCGCATGATGAATGATTCTGATCCTTGTACAAAAGCAGTGGGAATTCGCTTGGCGGCAAATGAGTTTGGTGCCACAACGGGCAGACCACGACGCATCGGCTGGGTGGATGCCGTTGCGGCACGATATGCAGCGGGGATTAATGGCCCTTATTTTGTCTTAACAAAAGTAGACTGTGTTGCAGATACGGGGCATTTTAACGTATGTTACGGTTACAACACAAATGGAACTATCTCTCCTTTATTCTCTCGTGATTCGGAAGCACTGCGAGGAGTATCTCCAGAATATAAGCAATATGAAGGGTATAGTGATTTGCGAGATCTCACGAGTTATGATAAATTCCCCCAAAGTGTACGAAAAGCAATTACTGAATTTGAGTGGTTTACAAAAGGGAAAGTAGTGATGTTATCCACTGGTCCAAAAGACAATCAAATAATTGTGAAAGAAGCGTGATTCGGCGATTTTTATAAACTTTTCAATAGATGCTTAGTATAACCTAATTTTACTAATTTCTGATACGCTTCCAACACTTCATCAGGAATTTCTTGAAAAATTTGAAATTCTTTTTCTGGATACACTTGTATTCTTTGTAAATCTCCAACCATAATATTAATTACATCGTCTTTGGTAATTTCTTTTGTTGGATAATTCTCAAAATCAATAGGCGGAGATGTGACGATGATCTTTTTATCAGGCCAATACACCTTAATCGTTGCCAGTGTTCTTCTCTCCATATAGGGCTTTTGGACGGCAATAACCGAATTAACATTAAGATTCTTTTCTTTCAACATTCTTTCTGTAAACAGAACATTTTCACCACAATTTTTTGCTTTATTCTCAATTATAATTTTATCTTCAGGAACTCCTTGCTGTATGGCTCTTTTAGCAAATATTTCCGCCTCTGTTTTATTCCATGAGGTTTCTAATAAATCACCGTGGTGGGCAATACCGCCAGAAAAAATAATCCAGGGAGCATATCCTTTCAGGAAAAGCTGTGCGCTGTACTCAGCAACCCGAAGATCATGACTGCCTAACACAAAAATACAATCTGCTTTCTCGAGTGTGTGATGAAGGTGATGATAATCCCAAATTTTCTTTGCCAAGACATCGATGTTTTCTGTCATGTTTTTAATCTCGTTTCTCCATCCGCCATAATCCCACATCAATCATCTTTACTGGCTTTTCATGAAACTTGAATGCCGCTTTAATGGGGAACTCATAGCGCCAGACATGGGTGATGGCAAAATCAAAATCTTTGACAATCGCTTCCACAAATGTTTTGGTGATCCATTTATGCATGCTGTAGACAACGGGCGCAACGCGAAAAGCTGTTTCCAGAAATTTCTTGTCGGCGTGTTCTTGTTTTGTTCCAAAAGGAGGATTTTGCACGACGATATCTACTTCTTCATCAAACAAAGAAATATCTTCGATGATAAATTCCGCTTTCCCTATTTCATATTCTTGTTTTATTTTGGTGACATTCTCCATGCAGATTCTCATGATGGTATCATCCTTATCGAGAAAATACACTTTCCGCGCTCCCAGCAATAATAACCCAATTCCGAGAATGCCTGGCCCGCAGGCGGCGTCTAATATCGTTCTTCCGGCGACTTCTCCTTTCATGGCCATGTTCCAAATCCACTCTGCGGCAAGGGAAGAAGGCGTGGCATATTGTTCTAATTCAAAAGAAGGCTGCTGGAAGGATTTCAGTTTGCTTAGTTCCATTTCCAGATCTTTTTTAGAACGGATGGCCATAGTACAAAAAAACTCTCATTTTTTATAAAAAGAGTGGTATAAAAAATAAAAACAGAAAAACTTCGAAACCCGCACAAACTTTATAAATAACTACTTATTAGTGGTTTTTGAAATGGTTTCCCGCTTAGAAGAAATAACTGCATCTTTAGCAACTGTTTCTGAGGAAAATATTGTGTTTACTTCTTTTAATCTTTATAATTTCCTAGAGCAGGATCACAAACCATTTCCCATTACGGAAGAAGCGCTTGGTTCCTGCTACGCATCGTTAGAGAAAGCGGTAGTTCGAGATTCTTTCCTGACAGAGCACTATCAGCTCTTGTTTGATAATCTCACCCGTACTCTTTTTCACAGTGTTGAATTTCAAGCGCAGTGGCATGTTTTAGGAAAATATTTTTCTGCTGAGGCAATTTCGGCAATGCGATTGTTAGAAAGATCTGAATTGTACTTATTTCATCTGTATACTTCTTCCGACAAGTTTCATGCTTTTTTTCCACAGAGAGAAGCAGCAGTACGGAAACTTGCTCAGGTTGGTTCTATTGCATTAGAAAATTATAGCCGGGCAGAAATAATTATACATTGATTACAAATTTCTCAAAAGTTCTACTAGGGGGGACTTAGGAGCTACGAATGAGAATTCTTCCACATGATATCAAAGTAAGACCTAAAACTATTTGCTAATTCTGTATCTCTCACTACAAATGCAATCGGATTATTTAAGACCATAACAAATAAGACTGCACTTGGAAAAATATCAATCCAATTAGGACTAACTAATTTGTTCGGAAGATAACGAACTTCTGTCAATTTCATCTTTGCTCTAATTTTTCCATACTCTTGTGCATCCGCATTGTAAATTATCTTCATCTTCACTTTTCTTTGAATTCTTCTTTTGTGAAAATCTAAAAACCAACCTTCCCATTTAACATTAGCAACTTTAGGTGCACCCAGAACTAAAAAAGTATCTCCTGCATTAAATGTCATCATTAATTCTTCTCTTATTGCTTTTATTCCATTCAATCCTTCATATATCTCTGCAACTCTCTTCTTAGAAACAGAAGCTCTCTGCATCATCAATTGAGGTAAAACTTCAGCAACAACTTCTTTTTTGGTATTTCCTAATTCACTCTCTTTCTTTTCAATATACTCTAAAATCATGTGAGGATCATTTGCCATAAAGTACTTTGTTCCCTCTTTTGTGATATAACCCACTAGCCCTTTTTCAATTAATTTGTCAAGAATATCATACATTTTGGACTTGGAAACTTTACTTTCTTTACCAATAGGACCAATGGTCGATTCTCCTAATTTATTGAGAGCTAAATATACTTTAATTTCCCCCTTGGTCAATCCTAATTTTTCAAGTAAAGTTTCATCCATTTTAACATAAATATACTCTATTCTTTATTAATCTTTCTGATAGTAACCCACTTGGGGGGAGACCAATATTATATACTTGTTCTGTGTGGTTACCACTATGCAAAGACAAACTATAAAATGGGAAGAAGAGATAAAGCCTCTTTTCCCAGAGGAAAGTCTAGAAATTTTAGTAGAAACTACTAGAGGAACAGTTAGAGATGTTAATCTAGACAATGCAGCTACAACAATTCCTTTTTCAGCAGTAAATCACACTGTTTTTGAATTCCTAAAAACTTATGGAAGTGTTCATCGAGGTTCTGGACAGAGATCGGTAGTATCTACTCAAAGCTATGAACAAGCAAGAGATAGAATCCAGCAATTTACAGGGGCTTCTTTGGATAGTTATGTAGTTTTCACTAAAAACACTACTGAAGCTATTAATCACGCTGCTCAATTATGGTCAAGAATCCCTGGAAAAGTTCTAGTTTCTGATATTGAACATTCTTCTAATCTACTTCCTTGGTTAGCTGGAAATGAAGTTGTACAATATAGAACAAACCCTAATGGAACTCTGAATGTTGAAGACGTTGAAGAAATGTTCAGAACGAATGATGACATAAAACTTCTTGCTATTACGGGCAGTTCTAATGTTACAGGATATAAGCCCCCAATTCACGATTTAGCAGAAATTGCACATAAATCAGGTGCTAAAATTTTAGTAGATGCTTGTCAATTAATCCAGCATCAGAAAGTAGATATTCTTCCGACTGATGATCCAAGACATTTAGATTTTGTTGCTTTTTCAGGGCATAAAATGTATGCTCCTTTTGGCGGGGGCGTTCTTGTTGGACCAAAAGAATTTTTTGATCGAGCTGTTCCCTATCAAATTGGCGGAGGAAACCTTACTTATATCTCAAGAGATTTACAATTAAAGAGATTTCCAACAGTTCAGGCTCATGATCCAGGAACACCTAATGCAGTTGGAGCAATTTCTATAGCCAAAGCAATCGAAGTATTAGAATCAATTGGTTATGATAGAATTCACAAATATGAATCTGGGTTAGTTAGGACTGCCATTAGGGGATTAAAACAGATTGATGGAGTAGAAGTTTATGTTTCTGAATCAGAACTAGGCAGCGTCATTCCTTTTGATATTGCAGGAATGGATAGCAGACTAACTGCAGAAATTCTAAGAGATGATTACGGGATTGGAGTAAGAGCAGGCTCATTTTGTACGTATGAATTTATGAGAAAAATAAAGGAGTTGGTTTTAAAATAAA
>JAGVYN010000029.1 GCA_018303265.1 Candidatus Woesearchaeota archaeon | reverse complement strand
CCCCGCACTATGGCCGGAACCAGCAGAAACAAGGGATGTAATCGTATCCTGCCTGATTTGATTCGCAAGAAGTTTTAACGTTTTGATGTTCGTTATTTTTGGAACTGGTTTTATCTCTGCCATCGTCCTCTTTTTTATTACGAAATAAACTATGAGGATATATAAGATTAGATTAATAAATGTTTTGGAAGGTTTGATCAATGAGTTTAAACTAATTTCCTACTACTATTACAATTATCCCAACAGCACTCTCTTTCTTAACAAAATATTTAAAGTTAAATGATGATTATCACCTCCAGATGAAAAAAGAGTGGCTGCGGGCATGTTTTTGTATAGCGAGTACTTTTTTTATTCTCCTTCTCTTTTTTAAATACGAAGGCAGCATCACGGGTTTCGCTATCTATGGATCGGATACAAAGGAAAAAGAATGGAACTTTGACACTCCCAGCGAGTACATCTACAATAATTCGCTTATTGCCTTAACAGAGGGAAATGCGCAACTCGCGGCAAGTACGGTGGTAACTTACTGGAATACGACGACAGAAACAGAATACGCTCTCCAGAAAGCGCTATATAATCCCTCCGATAAAACTACAAAAATAAATGCATTAGATAACACCACCTTTGAAATTGAAGAGGGAACTATTTTTGACGTATTTTTCCCACAGAACCTTGACAACGGCAATAGTATTTCTTTGTACCTCAAAGGAGGGGAAGAAGGAGACATTTATCTTTGCGACAAAGGAACGTCCTGTGATTCACCGGGATATGGACTTGTCCACTTTGATGGAGAAGATGATGAAGACGATAGCGAAGAAGGATGGTATAACATTACCCTCTCCAGCCTTGATGAAGCGACAAAAATAGTAAATCTTATGGCATCCGATGAAGTTGAGATTGATTACATCACCTCAACAGCCGGCGATGCCGCAAAAGCGCTGCACAACCCTTCGGATACAACGGCAAAAGTAAATGCACTGGATAATTTAAATGAACAAATAAAAAAAGACAACATTTTCAATGTGATATTTGACAACACCATTCAAAATAAAGATATTATATCATTATTTATTACAAGTGGAGATCCTTCTGACATCTTTCTTTGTGATTATGGCGACCAATGCAGTTCTCCCGGCTACGGAGTGATATATTATGATGGAGGAGAGGGATGGTATAATATTACCCTAAGTAATCTTCCATCACCAACAACTTCGTTTAACTTGGATCCCACAAAAGTAAAAATAGATTACATCAAAGCGGCAGCCGTTCAAATTACCCAGCATAATTCCTCAAACACCACCTACCCTTCCTCCGCTGAAATTCAAACCAACGATTTTCAACCAGAAGGATGGACGAGTTGGGAAAAATTTTCTACAATAGACCATCAAAACAACCAAAATCTCACGTATTATTACTCTACTGACGGTGGAAATTCCTGGGGGGCAATCCTACAAAACAGCAACCTAAGTTCAGTTAACAGTTCCAAGATCCGATTTAAAGCTTTTCTTTCTTCCGACAGCACCGGAACGCCGTCTCTTGATACTCTTACGGTCACCTATCTCCAGCAATATTGTATTGAAAATTGGACCGAGCAATACGATGTATGCCAATCAAACGATACAAGAGTAAAATACTATACTGATCTTCATAGCTGCGGGACAACAGCAGATCTGCCGGAGGATAACGGAACAATGGTTTCTTGCAACAATACAGAAAACTCAAGTACCAGTGAACCTGCTGAGAGCTCAGAAAGCAGTGGCTCTGGAGGTGGTGGCGGGAGTAGTAGTGGAGGGGGGAGCGGGAGTGGTGGTAGTGGAGGAAGTTCCACAACAGGAAATTCCAAAACAACGAATTCAGCGATAAAAACATTGGAAACAGAAAACACGAAAACAACAACGAAAGCTGCAGAGAAAGGGATAACAGCCCAGCAATCTTCTTCAACTAATAAATTACCAGGGGAGACTTGTGATTATGGATTGGAAGTGGTATTGCCGTCAGAACATTCATTTGCCGATACTAGTATAATTGAAGGAAAAATTACCAACCAAGGGAACTGCGACATTCCTCTTATAAAAATGCAATTTGACAACGATTTAATTAAAGAGCTTTCTTTTGAATCCCCTCTGGTTTATAATATTATTAAGGGAGATACAAAAACATTCTTCATTCAAGAAAAGCAGCAAGAGACAAGCAACTCAGCTAATAGGTTCACAAGCCGGCTCACCAGCGCCGCGATAATTCGAGTACCTTCCACTAAAACCATTACCGGAAACATGATCGTTTCTGGATTTGCCGAGAACAAGGAACCAGTCCTCAACAAAGAAATACCGCTCAAAATAACAACTGTAACAGTAGATCCTACCATCAATAAAGGAATTCTTTATCTGATATCATCAATAATTATTGTTATAATCAGCGTCGTGGTAATTATCAGAAAACGCTCTTCAACATTCGAGAAGAAGCCGAAATTATAAAGATAAAAAAAATCAAAAAAAATCAGCAAAATTCACAGACATTCTTGCCTTTTGTAACATTTAACTTTGTTTTACCCTTTTCTGTTTTTTTAACCACTTTTTTTGCGGTCACTCCTTTTTTCTTTGTTGTTTTTGCAGCCATGTTCTTCTCTCCTACTCATTTTTTCTTTTTTTTAACTGATGATTTTTATCTTATTTAATTAAAGATCACACAATAGTATAAATCATAAATCCTCCCAATGCAATTAAAAACATGCCGATGAGCAAGCGCATCAGTCTGCGATGTTTTTTCCGCCATTGCTCCAATGATTTTGAAGATTTGCCAAAATAGGATACGCCAATGATGACAAACAAAGGCAGGATAAAAATAAAATTATACAGCAGAAGTAACGGCACTCCTTGCGCATAATTGCCCTGGCCGATAATGGCCAGAACGGCCAAATACGGCGCTCCCGTGCAAGGAAGTTCTACCAATACCACAAAGACGCCAAGAAAGGCAGCTGCAAGGTAACTTGCCCAAATGCGTTGCGTGTGCAGCTGTTCGATCTTTTTTGTATAATATTTTATTCTCTCCGCTGCGCCTGGAAGCATTTTCAAGGAAACCCATCTTCCATACCAGAAAAAATCTTTTATCTCTAGGATACCGGCACCAATGGCGATGACTGCGGCAATCCAGTACACAGCAACAGAAAAACCAAACGAGACGGTAAATTTGAGTATCCCTAATCCGAGCAGAAGATACGTGATATATACAACAGCCGTATATAACAGCCCGCCAAGCAGCATCCGATGCGGTTTCTTAAACACTTTGGTCATAAACGCAATCAGAAAAATCAGCACGCCAAACACGCAGGGATTGATGCTATCCGCAAGAGCAGCGCCGACTAAAATAGGTGTCGTTAAGCCTTCAGGAAACACCATCATCCACACCCTGAAAATTCTCGGAGTTCATCTATTGACATGAATCCGGCCTGTCGTTTTATTTCCTTTCCGTCTTGTTCCATAATCCAGGTGGGCGTATTTTTAATGCCTTTCTCCTGGCATAAGGCAAACTGATTGATTGGTGATTGAGGATGGCATTCGACTTCTGTTATATATTTGAACGAACCACCAAACATTTCCTTTGTTTTAGCACAAACACCGCATTTGAAGGAACTGTACATCTTCACTCCCTGCTTCGTTAAACATTGAGCCAAGGCATCGTAATTCTCTTTCTTTCCTTGCGGAAGATTAAACAAGAGAATGATGGCCAAATACACTATAATTATGGTGTAAAATAAAGATTTTAATTTCTCACTCAGTTTCTTGTCAGAGATTTTTACGCCTTCCGATTTATACAATACAAAGGACAGTACCACAGTGATAAGAACAATGACATGCACCAAAGTACAGAAAGGACAAATGGTCCGCAAGACAAATTCCGCCCAGACAAAATATCCCACAAAAGGAATAGCAACCAAGTTCCAAAGGAAGATGCCTGTGATCAGGAATCCATCGTTGCGCAACGCCCGCCAGCTCATAAAAATCAAAATTAAAGACCATAACGCACCAAATAAAGCAACGGGAACATTCAACAATTCAGAATAAATGCTCGTATTAACCAATGAACAGGAGACCGCCTCACCAAAATCACAGAACGCTCCTTCTGTAGGCGGAGCATAATGATTTTCCAGGAGATAAAGAGAGGTAAGGAAACTAATAACACCCAAAATAATTATAGCCCAAAGAATTTTATTTTTTTTCATCTTCTTAATATTTTCTTTATATCAGGTCTGGTTTTATTACGAAAGAAGACCAACTTTCTTAATAAAGTTTTTGATTTACAGTAAGTGTAGTTGGGACGATAATAATCGTTTCAGGCTGCACAATGTAGTTGGCACCGTAGTTTTTTCCTATAACCAAAAGAATAGATTACTGTGTAGCAGAGTAGAATACAAAATTGGGGACTTTTAGATAGTTAAATTTATAATATCTCTTTTATTAATAGATAGGATGAAAAAAGTAATAATTTCAATCTTAATCATTTTGATGGTATTACTAGTTGGGTGTACTACTAATTTAAATCAAGAAACAGAACAAGTTATGACCTCTAAAGAAAAAGTAAGTGGAATAAGTGGGTGTGAGAATTATAATAATGAAAATGTCCAAAACATAAAATTTGATTTTTGGGATATTAACACAAACAACAAAATTGAAAAATGTTTAGAAACCAGCAAAGAAATTAAATTTTACGATATTACCAATGATGATTTTATTCAGAAAAATCCATCTGTATCTGAAAACTATGTTGTTTGGGAAGATTACAAAAATGGCAAAAGCGATATTTATCTTTATAACACCGCCACTCAAGAAATAAAGAGAATTACAGACAATGAGGGGGAAGATTTTAGACCGATTATTCGAAAAAATTTTGTTTTATACCATGATCAGTATGATGAAGATCCGAAAAACTCTATACCCGATGAGCCTGAAAATAATGAATACTGGAGAAATGATATTTGGTTATATGATGTTAATGAAGATGACTACACTCAATTAACATATCTTCATTTCCAGCCGATTACACACACAGGATACAAAATAGGGGCTGTTGATAAAAATGCTTTTAATGGTGAATATTTTATAGCGCCCAATGGGATTATTTTTGATGTTCAAGATAAAGTGAATCAGGATCCGAATAGATTAGTGACCATTAAACATAGTAATGATGATTATAGGAAAGAAAAACTTAGTGAAGTAGATAGTCTAAATCATTTCAGGAAAAGAAACGTCGATCCTAACTCTGATATTTGGGGAGGTCTGTTTATCTTTGAAGATCCTACTCCTCCAAAGATTTATACAAGATGTGTTGGAAAAAATTGTAGGCCACAAGAAGAAAATGATTACTCTGTTGATTGTGTTTATACAGGAGATTTATGTAAAGAAGATGTCCCAACGCTATCCCTTGGAAACACAATTCAAAATAACTACTTAATTGGTGGAAGTACAATTCTTAATATCAAGACAGGGGATTATCATCTTGAGGTACCACCCTATAAGCAAGTAAGTGGTATTTATGCTTTAGAATATAACTTAAAATGGGGATTGGAAGATTTAGCTTATATAGATTTAAACAAAAAACCTATCTTTTACGACCAACCAGTTCCTAATGAAATATCATCACCATTCGATATAGATTATAATCTTTTTAGTGTTTGTCTTGAAAAGGATTACAACTATTGTACCAAACAAAGAAATTATTTAAGAATTTATGACTTTAAGAAAGGTAAATATTATACAATAAAAGGAAGTTTGTCGAGAATGAATAGTGATGAAGGAGATGGTCTTATTGAAGAAGGGGATTTTAAGATAAATAAAGAATTTATAACTGAACCAATAAAAGATGAAGATATATTCGATATTCAGGGGAATAAAATAGTTTGGACAAACAATAATGAAAAAGTTATTAATGGAATTTCTAATAAAAATACAGATATTAAGTTGGCTGTAATTACTTAATCAAACATACCTGAAATATAATTGCTATATGCCTTAAATTCTTTTCTAAATTTCAACTCATCTTTCTTGGTTAATTTTTTACTTTTTAATTTATCTAAAAAGTAATTTTGTTTTTGGTGGTATTTTTTATCCTGCAATGTTGGTAAAACTACAACACTTCTGCTGATACTAGAACCCGGTGTTGATAAAAGAACGTGAAGCGTTTGAATTCCTCTATTTTTTATATTTAACATATGTGTCATTTTTAACTTATGTTCTTTGGTTTTATTTGCTTTAGGGTATATTGTCCATAAATCTATATTTAAATGAGTTCTAGTTTCTCCATGTTTTGTATCATCATATCTGATGTTAACTTTTCTAATGAATTCTCTACCATCTTCTAAAATTATTTTTTGCCCAACAACAACACAGGTTAAACATTTGTCAGTCTCTAATGGGATATACTTAAGTTCATCTTGAGATTCACTAAAAAAAATTTTAGATTTAACTTTTGCGTTACTTATGAATGGAAAAACATTCTTTAAATTTTTAAACTGAAATCTTTCTTCTTTATTATTGGGTACAAAGTAGACTGAAACAAAAGTTCTCTCCATTTTAATTTACCGTGCCGTCTTAAGCACCCTTTCCAGAAAATCTGTAAGATCAATTACTTTTATTTTTTTGGAACGATGTTTCTGCGGGAGAGAGTTCGTCACGTAAACTTTTTTGATCGGACTGCTCTCAATCCTGCGCACCGCACCCTGCGTGAAGACCCCATGAGTTGCGACAACAGAAATTTCTTTAGCTCCCTGCTCCCGTAACAGGATTGCCGCTTCGGTGATCGTCCTTCCCGTGGTAATCATGTCATCAACAATCATGACCTTTTTATGTTTAACACTGCCGTGGATTTTCGCCATCACCACTTTTTCCTGGACCGGCCTTTCTTTTTCCAGCAAGACAATGGGAAGATTGTGTTCTTTTCCTATTTGGTGAGCAACAGCGAAGGCGCCTTTGTCAGGGGCAACAATTATTTCAGCAGTATCGATTATTGGATTAAATATCTCAAAAGGAATAACATTCACATACTCCAGATAGCGCTGCAGCCGCGGGCTGTGCATATGGAGAACAGAGATAGAAACAGGTTTAAACTTGCGCAGCAGATCACAGACTATTTTGCCGCTGAACGCTTCTCCTGTCTTCACGCGGTCCTGCCGGGCATATCCAAAATAAGGGATCAGCAGATTAATTTCCGCTTTCTCCCGATGCAAGGCCTCAAACAGGAACAGCAGTTCCAGCAGATTTTCTGCCGGAGGATTGGTTGAGCCAAGAACCCAGACACGTTCTCCTTCCACGTTTTGTTCAAGCCGAACGTACATTTCTCCATCGCTAAACTTTTTTAGAATGTATTGGCCCCTCTCGAAGCCCATCTTTTCTAAGTCCATCTTCTCGACAAGATGCCGCACTGAATTTGTGTAAAAAAGAGTCATTTTCCAGAAGACTTCCTCCACATCTCTTGTAACATGCGTTTTGCAATTTTATCTTCTATCTGGGGAAATTGCTCATAAAATTGTCCGATGGCCATAAAGAATGCCGGTCGCTCCAGACACACTACGGTATCAGCTTCTTTTTCCAATTCACGTACCGTCTCCGGCGGGGCAACCGGAATGGCAACGACAATTTTCGCCGGAGATTGCTGGCGGATAATTTTTATCGCCATCATCATCGTGGCTCCCGTCGCCACACCATCATCAACAAGGATGATTATTTTCCCTTTCACCGTATACATCGGTTTCTTTCCTCTCAATAAGGCATAACGCCTCTTTACTTCCTTCTGCTTTTCCTTTGCTATTTTAGCGATATAATCCTGAGAAACTTCAGAGCTCCGCACAACATCCACGTTGAGGTAAATTTCGTTGAGCCCGACAGCGCCGACAGCTAATTCTTCGTTATGGGGAGCGCCGATTTTTTTCACCACAACAATATCCAAAGGCAGAGCAAGTTCCCTGGCAATTTCCACGGCAGTGGCAATTCCACCTCGAGGAATGCCCAGAACAAGCACGTCTTTTTTTCCTTTATAAGAAGAAAGTTTTGCTGCTAATCCTCTACCCGCCTCTTCACGATCTTTGAACATGGGTTTTTTAAGTTCTTAAATTATTTAAAGTTTTGTAAGACAACTTTTCAGTTATACACCATTTACGCAATTTCTACTTTTTTGACACTCTTTATTTTTTCCCGAACATACGATGTTTGAAGAAGATTCTTCACCATATCAGCAAGCTGCGGGCAGGGAACTTTCACTTTCGCATAGACTCTTCCATTTTCAACATAAGAATTCTTATTTTTCTTTCTAAACTGCTGAACATGGTCTTTCATCTCCAAAGGTGGACCAAGCCTAATTTCATATTTGGGCAGTTCTTTTTTCGCCAGGAAGAAATACACCCTTGCGAGCCTGCCCTCCTGCCATTCCCACCCCGATTTTTTTACCAAAAAAGGCTGCAGTTCTTGTCTTAAAAAATGATATGTTTTCAGCAATTTCATGCCCACCACATCTTCCTTTCCCGGCAAAGGGCTGATTTCCACATAAACAAAGTTGTGTTTCTTCTTCTCCGCTTCCTTTTTCAACGCCGCAAACGTCATTTCCTCTCTCGCAAAAAAAGCGACGCTGGGCTTCTTCAGATATTGCACTACTTTTTTTTTCAATAACAAGAATTTCTCCTGTGATAAAGCAGCGGCGGCATTCCGTGTTTTATCGACAGGATCAATGACTATCAGCGGCGAAACAATCTTCGACTTGTTTAACTCAAATAACACATCTTTTCCTTTGTAATATCCCGCAGGATCAATCACTTCTTTAAGTTTCCATTTGTGCGCTGCTCGAAGGAGATTTTCAAATGAACCGTAGTAAATAACCAGAATTTCCACAACATATCCGCTAAACCCCGCAAGGTACGATTCAGCGCCATATACTCCATTCGCTTTAAAGAACTGCTTTGCTAACCGTATCTCATCCTTAAGTTTTTTCCCAGATTTATTAACCCACGCGGCATGAAGCGGTGAAATGTCGGTAATATTCACGGCTTGCGCTGCCTTGGCAATCTTTAAAATGGGCACGACTTCAAAATTCAAGGCCTGATACATAAGATGAAAATAGTCCCTACTGCCATGAACCCGTGTTATTTTCATACCAGGAAAGGCCTTCTTCAAGATCGGTTCTACAAGATCAGAAAGTTCTGCTGATTTTGCTCTGTATTTTGTAAGATTAAACATCACAAATATATCAACATCGTAATTTCCCGCAAGCCATGTGTCTTTTGCACCGCTGCCGCCCAGAATGGCCTTGGCATCTTGAAGATGAGCATTCAGTTTTGTCAAAAAACTTTTAGTAACAAGATTAAACTGTTCACGTTCTTTTTTATTTGGTGTAATTGTATCGATGATCCTATCAGGAATTCGTTTCAGGTGAGGAATCTTCATATTGCTTTTTTTCATATTAATCCTCTTTTTGTTCTTTTTGCGAGCAGGTTATATCTTCTTAAACTCTGTCTCCATCACTTTTTCGATATTTTTTCCTTCTTTTTCTAATTTATGGATGTCTTTAATAAGAATTCTCTTTATTGCTCTTCTAAAGAGAACGGCCATCAGCATGAAAGCAATGAGGATCCGCGCAATGTAGATCACATATTTCGGCTGGCCGGTCGTCAGCCCTGCGCCAAAATAGACCAGCAGGATCATTTGCCCTATAAATCCCAGCGTGGACATGACCAGAAACAAACGGGTGCGGATCGGGGTAAGACCGGCCGCAAAACTGACAATATCGTTGGGAAACAGAGGCATCATCCGGGCGGTGACAATCGACCATTCTTTTCGCCTGTGGAAAAACAAGTTAAAATGAACGAGATCTTTTTTCTCAAAGAGTTTGAGGGCCAGTTTTTTTCCATAGCGCTTGGAAAGTCCAAACACAACTGCCGAACCGATGGTTGCCCCTATCAAACTATACAATAGCCCAAGCACCGGCCCAAAGATAAATCCCGCAGCAATAGTTGTGAGTTGGGAGGGGAAGATGGAAATGATCGCTTGCACAATTTGCAGCAGGATGATCAACAAAGGAGCAAGAAGGCCGAAACGGAGGATAACCTCTTGAAGTGATGCTGGATTCTGCAGATAACTTTGCACAAGAGCCGATCGAGTGATTCCATAATAAAGAAGAAGAACTAACGCCAGAAGAATGATGTACTTTATTTTAAATACCTTCTTTTTTAAACCCACAGCGTAATGAAAATAAAGAGATATATAAATTTTATTTAGGAGAAGGGGTAACACAGATTTTTATAATCCGGTGTTTTTCGCATAGGTTATGGGCATATTAAAAGTAAAAGTTCCCTGTTTCCGCTGCGGGAAAGACGTAGATAAAATTGGAGCAAGACAGCTCCTGTCACCTGCGGAGGGATACCGCTACGAATGTTATTCTTGTTTCAAGAAAGACTTAGCTCCGGACAGAAGAGCGGTAAAACCACCGCAAAAAGAAATCTATTTCTGCGGGCGCTGCAAGTACAAATTTGTTTCCCGATTCACTGTGTGCCCTTATTGCAATAAAAGTGATCATCTTGAGAAGACCATCGTAACTACTTCTGATTTGTTAAGGTCTGTTTAGTTGTATAATTACAAAGATGTATTAATAACATAAGAAAGTCATTCCAAGTATCATCTACAGAACCCTCTCATCGCGCATACCTGTTCATCGTCTTCCTCTCCACGAATGTTTTAAGAAAAGCAGGAATAATGCCCGTAAGCACGAATTTCTTATA
>JAGVYN010000028.1 GCA_018303265.1 Candidatus Woesearchaeota archaeon | reverse complement strand
AAAACAACGCAACGCGCTCCGTTTTATTCAAGAGCAGATCCTCCAAAAACAAGGGTCAACAGGTGTGCAGCAAGTTATGGATACAGCTGTATTTGATGTGCTGAAATACATGGCGATTTACCCTGGCGGGGCTAACAAGTTAGAGGATAAGGATGGCAACGTTCTTCCTGACTGCTTTTTGCTTCCTCCCGAAAGCACGGCGCTTGATTTTGCCTATAAACTCCATACTGATTTTGGGAAACATTTTATTCGCGCGATTGATGTCAAAACCAAACGCACGGTGGGAAAAGAACATCCGTTACAGCATCGCGATGTCGTTGAAATTGTGGTCGGAAGATAATATCTTCGCAATTTCATTCATGTCCTTTGGTATAGCTATTTTTTCATCGAAATTAATAAAAATCTCTCTCTGGCTATAAATTTTATAAGATGAAATTATTACGAAAAGTGATGGACTTCTTTTTACGTAAACGTCAAGATGAGCGTGTTAGTCTTCCCCTTGCTGCATTGCCTGAATGGTTAGAAAAAGAGCAGCAGAAAGGCATTCTCGGAACTAACTTGGAAAAAGAAGCACAACAGTACATTCAAGCCATTAAATCCAAACGCCGGCTTCTTGAATGTAAGCTGGAGAAGTGGGAGAAGCAGCTTCATTCCCTCACGGCAGAACCGCAGGAAGAGATTTATGCATGTTTTACAGAGACGAGGGAATTGTTGGAAAAGTTCGCATTTCAAGAAGAGACGCAAGAAGAAATGGTACCATTTGCGCTGCTTTTTAACGCCTCTATTCGGGAAAAGATAGATGCGTGCATCCAAAACATTGAACAGAGTTTTTTTGCAGAACATTGGTCTCTTTTTGGTGAAGGAGAAGAGAAAGGAATTGTTAATCCTCTTCTGAAAGAACTCATTGAGATTCAGGAATTACGTGACCAGTTTGAGCAGAAAGTAATCGTAAGCGGCGTGCGTAAGATTGAAGCTTTGCGCTCCCGTGTCAGCCGCCTGCAACAGTTTACACAGATGATCCAACAACTGGATGAGAAAATCCAAAATAAACAGGAACAGTTAGATGCCGTCATTCTTAAAAAAGAAGAAAAAGAAAAACTGCTTCACGAATTGAGGGAGGATCCACATTACTGTTCGTATCAGGATTATGCGGCGAACATGCAGGAAACAACCGCGGCGCTGAGTGAAACTCGGGATGCTATTATCTTTCTTTTTGGGAAACTTGGATCTGCACTTCAAGATTATTCCCACTCTCCTGCTGCCGTCGAGTCCGAGTTAAAGGAACTCCTCTTGCTGTATGCGCAAAATCCGCTCCAAGCTCTTGCTCAAGATGAAGGGTTGCATCTCCTTCATGTTCTTGAACATCTAAAAGCGCTGATGCTGAGCGGTCAAAGCACCTACTCGCTTGCTGCTGCGAATGTTCTTGTTCCTTTAATTGAAAAAGCGCAGCAAGGGTATCTTCAAGAGCTTCAGCGGCAGCTCGTTGCCCTTCAGCAGGAAGCGAAACAACTTCCTCAGGAATTTCCTGATAAGGGTTTTATGATGAAAATACAGGAAATTGAATATCGGCGCGATCATTTTCTCAGGAAGATAGAGTTGTTACAAGAGGCAATTGATCACGATGGGGAAGAAAGGGATAAGTATCATCAAATGAGAGCAAATGAAGGTGTTATCTTTCAGAATATTATGAGAGTTTCATTAAACAAAGAAGTAACCATAACTTTCACATAGAGTCTTTTTTATATTTTTATACAAATGTTTTTTTGCGGTATTTTGTATAATTTTTCTCTAAAGCCCAGATCCCCGGAAGAGTTTTTCCGGACAGAAAATCCAGCGTTGCCCCTCCCCCCGTTGAAAGGTGTGTAATTTTATGTTCCAAGTGAAATTTGGTGATCGCTTCTGCGGTTTCTCCGCCGCCGCAGATGGTGGTTGCTGTCAATTGACCAAGAAAGCGGCCGATTTCCTTTGTTGCGGCCGCAAATTGCGCCCATTCAAAGTAGCCCAAAGGACCATTCCACACAATGGTGTGCGCTTTGCGCAGATAGTGCTTAAACAGTTCGATGGTTGCCGGTCCAACATCTAATCCAATATCATGATTGGTGATCTGGTTATATCTCACAATTCTTGTTTTTGCCCGCTGGGAGAACGAATCTGCAACAACAAAATCGAGGGGGAGGATGATTCTCTTCTTCACATTTCGTTTTTTCAACATTTTTTTTGCCGTCGCCATGGACTGCAGATCGGTTTTGGACATCCCAATAGAATAATTCTGCGCTTTCAGAAAGGCAAATGCCAGCGCTCCTCCTATAAGGATATAATCCGCCTTCTTGAGCGCCTGATTCAGCAGATCAATTTTGTTTAATTTTGCCCCGCCCATGATCCACACCGCTGGTTTCTGAGGATGGAGCGCTTTCTGTAAATAAATAATTTCTTTCTCCATATTTATGCCAGGAAGAGCAGGAAGAAACTGAGTGATGGCATGCACTGATGCGTGCTTCCGATGGGAAACAGCGAAGGCGTCATTGACATACACGTCGACCAAGGATGCTAAAGAATGAGCAAAGGCAGGATTATTTTGTTCTTCTTCTTTGTAAAAGCGAAGATTCTCCAGCAGGAAAATCTGTTTTGGCTTTGCGTTGGCAATCTTTTCCTGTATTTCTTTTCCGATGCAATCGGGTAATTTTGTTATTTTTTCATTGGGCAGGAGCTTTTTCAGTTCTTCGGCGAGGGGATCTACTTTTAGTTCTTGGACATATTTTCCTTCCGGCCTGCCGAGATGGGTTGCCAGGATAATTGTACAGTTCTTTTGAAGAAGATATTTAATAGTAGGAAGCGATGCTTTTATTTTAGTATTTTCTTTTACTTTTATGCTGCTTTTCCTTTTGTGTCGTGTTTTCGCTTCTGCTAATGGAACGTTATAATCGACACGCACAAAAACTATTTTGTTTTCTACAGGAAAAGTAGCAAGGGTAAATATGCGCTTCCTCTTTTTCATGTCCGTACATGAACTGTTGTTATATATAAAATTGTTTGTAGTTATACTTTCTTTCTCTCATTTTTCTTGTTAAGTCCGTATTTACTATTTTTCAATGAAAATAAAGATTTATAAATAAGCCTAGTCTTACGTTCTAGAACACAGTTCATGTTATGATTTACAACTGAAAAAGAGGTTATTAATGATGAAAAAGAAAACATTATTTGGATTATCTTTGTTGATTGTTGCTTTGCTGGCATATTTGATTTATGCTGGTGATATTGATAAAGTAAAAGCGGTTAGTCCTGCCAGCGGAAGCAACGTGAGCGGCACGTTGTCAAATTTCAGTGTTCAATTAACTACGCACAACTATACTACTAACATAAACATAACCCATGTTTACTTGGCATGGACGTTAGTTAATTCGTCTGAAATACATCCTCAATACACCGGTGCAAATAGTTCTATCATGGCGAATATAACAATCACTAACAGCTCCTGCGGTCTTGCAAATTGTGCTAACATCTCTTACTTTAATACTTCACTGGATACAACAACTCTTCCGGATGGGATTTATAATGTTAGTATTGTATTCTATCAGGGAAATGCTACGGATCCTATAACTTCCGATCATTCTCTAGGTGCGCAACTTAACGCCACTTTCTGGAATACGGTAACTGTTGATAACACCAAGCCTACAGTTTCATCTTTATCCTTATTTAATAATACCAATGCTGGTCAGGATTTAAGAACAAATGAAAACCAAATATTTAATGCAACTGTTAATGATGCAACGTCTGGGATTCCCTTCACTGGAGGGGTTGTCTTCCAATTTGACAATGGTACTGGTCTCAATTTTAATGTTACTGGAAAGAATGTTTCCGGTAATTGGAACGTAACAAGGAATATTTCTGGTTTCTGTGGGCTTCGTTGCGGCACGCAGACATTAACTATCCATGCGAATGATAGTTCTGGTAACAAAAATTTTACACAAACAATCACGTTCAATCCCAATGTTCCTGCTAACGTGACAGTGGGAGCAGATACATCTAACGGTGGAAATAATGTTGGAGGTAATAGCTTTGGAAACTACAGCGTGACTCTTGGTGGAAATTATAGCGCGAAAAATTCGACTGTTCGGTTCAACGTAAGTGTTGATAACGTGTCTGGAAGACAATTGCCAACGTATGTTGTGTTCCTGTTTGATAATGCAAGCGGAAATAACTTTAACTTAAGTGGTGTGGTTGATGCTGTAAATAGTGTAACGCTCTGGAACGTCAGCTACAACGTGTCTGCCTTGGAAGCAGGGAGCAATACGGTGACCATTTATGCAAACGACAGCCTTGGTAACGTCAATAACACGCAAACTATCACGTTTACGGTTGACAAATCTGCTCCAAGCGTTACGGTAACGTGTACCTCTTCACCTGCGATCGGAGCTACTGTTACCTGTAGTTGCACCGCTTCAGAAGCAACAACTGATATTGTAACCGGTCCATACTTTGTTGGTACGACCAGCGCCTCAGAATCAACCACGGCTGTGTCCGGCAGTGCATCTTCATCAGAATGTTATGCCGTAGATAGAGTGGGTAATAGGGGTAGCGGTACGGGAAGCTGGACAACAGCAGCTGCTTCGAGTGGCGGTGGAGGATCTGGTGGTTCAAGTGGTGGAGTATCCTCTGGAGTTACAGGTTCGTTTAGCCAGGAAACATGGACGTCTATTAATACAGGAGAGACAGCTACTTTGGAAGTTAAAAACGGTGAAGTTGGTATTACCGAAGTTAATTTTAAAGTAGACGAGATGGTCTATGGCGCATGGGTAAAAGTAGCTAAGAAAGATTCATTACCTGCACAAGTTGATACTTTTGAAGGGAAAACATACAAGATTTTAGAAATTACGAAAGGGGTTGCCTTGAAAGATGATCTTCTTAGCGAGATCACGCTTAAATTCAAAGTATTAAAGTCTTGGCTGACTGAGAATGGTCTCGGAAAGAATCAAGTTACCATCTACCATTTTGTAGATAATGAATGGACAGAGTTAACAATGACAGCTGGAGAGGATGATGGAACGTATATCCACTATACTGCTGAAACACCGGGCTTCAGTTACTTTGTAATTGGTGAGAAAGGATTCGGTGTTGCTGCTCCTCCTGCAGCGGTAGCAGAAGCACCTGAAGCTCCTGCGGCACCGGAAGCAGTAGCAGAAGCACCAGCTGAAGAAGCACCTGCAGCAGCGCCAGAGGAAGCAATAGAAGCACCAGGAGCTGTTTGGCCATGGGTAGTGGTTGTCTTAGTCCTGGTTGCAATCGGAGCAGCTTGGTACTTCCTTAAGAAAAAGAAATAAATCTTTTTTTTAATTTTCTTTTAATCTTCTCTTTTTTTTACGTTTTCTCTGTTCTAATAAAATACTTATACTCCACTCATTCTGGTTGTTAAACCATATCTCCTACAATTTTCCTAAACTTTTATAAAATAATTGGAGACTCAGAAATCAAATGTTAACACCGGAAGCAAAAGCAGAACTGGAAAAGCAGCAGTACCGCATCGTTGGCAGCCACAGTGCTGTGAAAATCTGCGGCTGGACGAAGAACATGATCAACGGTGAAGGCGGCTGCTATAAGCTTAAATTTTATGGCATCATGAGCAACCAATGCATGCAGATGACCACATCTATCAGCTGCGCCAATCGCTGCACGTTCTGCTGGCGGGGATATAAAGCTCCTGTTTCGCAGGAATGGAAATGGAAGGTTGATGATCCAGAGGAAATTCACAAAGGGTCATTGGAAGCACATCATAAACTGTTAATTGGATTTAAGGGATCCGAGAGAGCTAATAAGAAAGCGTATGAAATGTCTAATACGATAAAACATGTGGCCTTATCTCTCACTGGGGAACCCATTTTTTACCCTAAAATTAATGAATCCATTGAATTGTTTAATAAGGATGGCATCTCCACATTTTTAGTGACCAATGCGCAGTATCCAGAGCAGATACGTGATTTGAAGCCAGTCACCCAGTTGTATGTTTCCGTAGATGCGCCGACAAAAGAATTATTGAAAGATGTGGATATTCCGTTGTTTAAAGATTATTGGGAACGGTTGAATAAGTCGTTAGATTATCTGCGTGAGAAAAAACAACGAACGTGCATCCGATTAACCGTAATTAAAGGGATTAATGATCTGTTATTAGAAAAATACGCGGAATTGATTAACAAAGGAAGCCCGGACTTTATTGAAGCGAAAGCCTATATGTTTGTCGGTCCGAGCATGCAGCGGTTGAGCAAGGAAAATATGCCGCTTCATGAAGAGATTGTTGTATTTAGTAAGCAGTTAGTGAAACATCTTCCTGATTATGGCATTGTCTCGGAACATATCCCTTCTCGGGTGGTGATGTTCGCCAAAAAGAAATTTAAGAAAGCTGACGGGTGGTACACGTGGATCGATTTTCCGAAATATGCCGAGCTTGTGAATTCAGGAAAGGAGTTTACCACGGATGATTATTTGAAGAAGACGCCATCGACGGGCTTAAGCGGAAAAGGAACGTTACAGAACATGCCTGATAAGGTGAGGGAGAAATATTTGCAGGAACATCCGGAAGCGCATGTGTTTGTTGATGAGAAGACGGAAGAGTTGGCGTTTTATAACGAAGGCATTAAACAATCGTAATAAATGTGCCTTCGGAATATCCTGAAAGCATGATGTATAGTGGCGGTCATGACTTTTCGAACATTGTTAACCGCCATTATATATGAAGGAACGAACTAATGATGTTCGAATATTTCGTTCCTTCAGTGTAAAAATGCGAAAATGTAGTGCTTTCAGTATATGAGTGAATAATGGCCGGTAAGTAAAATGAGGGGACTATCTGCATCTTTAAGACCACTATTTTTTACACAAAATCCTTTGTCTTCAATAACTTAATTTCTTTAATTTGTTCAAAAACTTTGTCTTCACTCCACACGGGACATTTAAGTTTCAAAGCTAAAGCAAGAATATCAACATCTTTCGGATCGGCAATAAGATCTTGTGCTTTCTTTCTAAAATCTTCATAATACTCACTCGGATGAATCTGTAGTGGAAGAAGGTTCAGCAAATCAAAAACTAATTTTTCCTGCACTCCTGACTTCTTGATGATCACAGGAAGATACTTTTTAACTTCTTGAATAGTAAAAGCAGTGGTTACAAACTCAAAATCGTGGCGAAAAAGTACCTCTCTTGAAAATCCACCAATAAGTGAAGAAATAATTGGGTTGGCGTCCACGACAATAGGAATTTTCATTCTCGTTGACGTTCGAAATCTTCAAGAATTTGTTTCTCAGTTATCCCTTTTTTAGACAGGCGCTGCGCAATTAGATCCGAACCTGCAAAAAACTGCTTCTTTTTAATTTCCAAAATTTTGTCGCGTACTGCCTCTTCTATAAATTCTTCCTGGTTCTTGAAGCCAAGTCTATTTACGACCTCCGTAATCTGGGGCTGTAAATCTTCGGAAAACTGAACTGTTGTTGGTGCCATGGAACAGAATATATTTCTCTATTTATTTAAATCTTCCGTGCGAGAAAATCTTAAAGAAAATTCTGCGAATGGAAGAGTTGGCGTTTTACGAGTGAATGATGATTCCCTTCCAAAAACCTTATAAAACCCCTTCTTTACTCTTAGAATATGGTCCTAACCAAAGATGATAAGGCGGTTCTGAAAGCACTTGTAGAGCAGGAATTGCAGCATGTCAAGAAAGATAAAGTTGCGTTGGTGAATTCCCCTGTCCTCAGCAGCATCATGCGCATGAAGGAAACAGATATCCCTTTCATGAAATCCAAAGCGCTCTACCAAGAATTCTTAGAACACATTCTGAAAAAATTGTAATGATGGCAGAACAAGAGAATTGGCAGGAGATGTACACGCAGTTCCAGCATTTGCAGGAGCAGATAGAACGAATTACGGAACACGCTGAACTCCTCAACCAGCGCCATGCGGAATTAGATATTTCCATCAATGCCATGCAGGAATTAGGAAAAACAGAGTTGGAGACGGAAATATTATCTCCGATTGCCAACGGCATTTTTTTCAAATCAGCGTTGAAAGATAACAAAACGTTGATCGTCAATGTCGGGGCCGATACGACTGTGGAGAGAACCATTGATGAAGTAGTTGATCTGCTTGAAAAACAAAAGAAAGAGATTGCGGCGAACATTGTTGAAGCAGAAGAAGTCTTGCATGAACTGCATTCACAAGCGCAGAAGATATATAATGTTATAGAGAATAAATAAAAATGTTTGGTAAACTGAAAGAAAAACTGAAAGGAGCGTTGTCTCTTTTTTCTCGGAAGGCGGAAGAAGAAGTTAAAGTTGTAGAAGAAGTTCTTGAAGACGTAGAAGAAACGCCAAAAAAAGAGACCGAGAAAAAAGAAGTTCAGAAAAGAGTAAAAGAAGAAATTATTGAGGAAAAAGAAGTAAAAAAAGAAAAGAAAAAAGAGAAAGAGAGCGTTTTAATTTTTCATGGATGGGAAGATAATTCTCAATCTGGATTCATTCCGAATCTTAAAAAATACTTAAACCAAAATAATTATGGTGCCAACTCTTTCGACCAGCCTAACACTGACAAACCACAATTTGAAGAATGGTTCTCTTTTGCTGAAAACAAGATTAAGGAAGCAAACAAAGACCAGTTGCATCTTGTGGGGCATAGCATGGGAGGTTTGCTTGCCTTAAAGTTGGCTGAGAAATATAAAGTTAAGAAATTAATTCTTGTTGCCCCTGTCGGTTCAAGGCCGTCAAAAGATTATTTTACACAATTCAAAGATAGATTAAATTCTCAGGAGCTGGAGATTTTCAGAAAATATCAAGATCAACCATTGGATATTAAAAAAATAAAAAGAAATGTAAGTGAGATCGCTTTTGTTTTCGGGTTAAAAGACCAATGGATTACAGATGAAATTAGAAATTTTTATGTTGCATCATTTAAAGACATTGCCGAAATACATCTTTTTCCTGAGCATGCTCATATGAGTGAGAGCGAAGGCGTGAAAGAATTACCTCTTTTAAACGAATTCTTTGAAAGAAAGTTACAACCGGGCATCATTGAGCATAGAGAAGATAAAAAAGAGATTGTAGAAGAAAAGAAGCAAGAACAAAAGATTGTCGAAGTAAAGAAAGAAAAGCCAAGTAAAAAAGAAGAGAAGAAAAAAGTTGAATCAAAAGAAGAAATTTCTGGTGTCAAAATCACTTATTTCGTTCACGGAACGACAACCGATAATGAAAAGGAAATCTCTTCCGGCTGGAATGATGTAGAACTTTCTAAATTAGGAGTTCGACAATCAATTGATTTATGGGATAAAGTAAAAGACAAGCATTTTGATGTTGTTTTTTGCTCTGATCTAAAACGGGCTGTTCAATCTACAAAATTAACTTTTAAGAATAAAGTAAAAATTATTCAGGATAAAAGATTAAGGGAATGCAATTATGGAAAATATAACACCCAGCCATCAGAGATTGTTGAACCAGTGCAAGAACAACATATTACAAAGAGATTTCCTAATGGTGAAAGTTACGAGGATGTCAAAGATAGAATAATTGATTTTCTTATTTTTTTGAAGAACAATTATGAAGGAAAGTCGGTTGCCATTGTTGCCCACAAAGCTCCGCAGTTAGCATTAGACGTTCTGTTGAAAAATAAAACCTGGGAGCAGGCCTTTGCTGATGATTGGAGAAAAACAAAATCCTGGCAGCCGGGATGGGAATATGTTCTGGAAAGTAAAATTGAAATTACTAAGAGAGCAATTGAAGTAGAGAAACCTAAAGAACAAATAATTGAGAAAATAGAGAAAGAAATCCCAGAAAAGAAAGGATTCTTCCAGAGAATTACGGAAGCCATCACCACGAAAACGATTTCTGCTGAAAAGTTTGATGGCTTATTTTGGGATTTGGAAGTAGCTCTTCTGGAAAACAATGTTTCCGTGGAAGTCATTGAGAAAATAAAAGAGGATCTCAAAGAGGAGTTGGTTGACAAGCCCTTGCCGAGGGATGTTCCGCACAAAATTCAAGAAACATTGAAAAACACCCTCACCAAGATTTTATCATTTGATGATATTGATCTCCTTTCAAAAATAAAAAAGAAAAAGCCCTTTGTGATTGCCTTTTTTGGCATTAATGGCGCGGGGAAAACAACATCCATCGCCAAACTGGCCCACTATTTGCAACAACACAAGATCTCTGTCGTCTTAGCGGCTTGCGATACGTTCCGGGCAGCGGCCATCCAGCAATTGGAAGAACATGCCATGAAACTTGGCGTCAAAATGATTAAACAGGATTACGGTTCCGATGCCGCTGCCGTTGCCTTTGATGCAATTAAATATGCAGAGAAGAACAAAGTTGATGTTGTTCTTATTGACACGGCCGGCCGTCTCCATTCCAATGTCAATCTCATGGCTGAGCTGGAAAAAATCATCCGCGTCACGAAACCTGACCTGAAACTGTTTGTCGGCGAGTCTATTACCGGCAATGACTGTATTGAACAAGCGCGCCGATTTAATGAATTGGTGGAAATGGATGGAGTTATTTTAACAAAGGCAGATGTGGATGAAAAAGGAGGCGCACCATTGTCTATTTCCTACACGATCAAAAAACCGATCTTGTTTTTGGGCGTTGGACAAAAATATACCGATTTCGAACAATTTAATGCCGATGTGATTTTAGAACGCTTGGGATTCTGACCTTGTTTCATTCTATATTAGGTGTAATCGTGTGCTACGGAGAAAGATTTATTAAAACTTCTAATCTACCATTATCTATGGATACAAAAGATCTCCAACAACGACAAGCTGAATATGATGCAAAGTATTGGCAACATAATGCTTCCGAATTAGAGAAAATTCGCCATATTACTTTGCATGTTGGAAAACTTGTCGGCAAATTGGCAACTTATTGTGAACGACAAGAACATGGAGATAATTATTCAACTGATCAAATTCGTGATGAAGTCGTTCCAGATTTAGTCGTGTATGCTTCCCAACTTGCCAATTTGCTCGGTATTGAAGATGTTGGAGATAAGTACTTGAATAGATTAGAAGAAAATGTTAAAAGATTACATTCTGAAAAATAGTTCCCCTCCGCACACGACTTCTCCGCTTCGCTTCACTACGACCACGCCTTGCAGGCTCTCCACACGCTTCGCCTTTGGGACATTGCATTCCGGCTCGGTTTTTTCTGCGAAAAAATTTTACTATCAGCGATCGCAT
>JAGVYN010000027.1 GCA_018303265.1 Candidatus Woesearchaeota archaeon | reverse complement strand
GACGATGACTTGCATTTAACTATTCCAATTTCATTTACCCAAGCTGTGCTCGGTGATGACATTGATGTTCCTACTATTGACGGAAAAGCAAAATTAACAATTCCCGCAGGCACGCAGTCAGAGACCGTTCTGCGCATGCGCGGAAAAGGATTGTCTTCCGTGAAGAGTGAAACAAAAGGCGATCAGATGGTCAAAGTGCGAATTACAGTTCCTAAGAAACTGACAAAGAAACAAGTGGAGTTGATTAAGCAGTTACAAGAAGAGAAACCGATCACCAGTTTTATTAAAAAAATATTTGGGTAAAATTCATGGCCAAACCAAAATTCAAACAGCGCTGCGCATTATGCAAGAAGAACATGGTGGTGATGTATTCTCAGCGGCAGTTTCCGGTCTGTGTTGAATGCCACATGAAACAAATTAACCAGCCGGTTGATGATCCACAATATAAAGAATTGTTGGACATCCCAGAAACATTATACAAGCAATCGTCATTTCTGCGCAATATTAAACAGTCCTATTTACGCTTTGGTTCACTGACGGAAAAACAAATTGCGGCATTCAAAAAAACAGTGGAAGATTTGAAGAATCCTCAGAAGCAGGAAAGTGAAGACGCTGAAGGATGAGTGTAGATAAAGCGTAGATAAACAGAAAAAGACCCACAATCTTTATAAATAACTCCTCATCCTACGATTCAAACCGTAATAACTACTCAAAGAGTAGGAGGTTGGTATGGATAAAGAACAAATTAAAAAAGCGTTAGAGGAAGTTAAGAAACAACCCAAACGAAAATTTACTCAGTCCTACGATTTAGTGATCAATCTTAAGAATTTTGTTGTAAAACAAAATCCACTTGACTTCTTTGTTACCCTGCCCTTTTCTAAAGGGAAAAAGATCAAAATTGCCGCTTTTGTTGACCAGCAATTGGCAGATCAAGCGCAGAAATATTGTGATCTAGCGATCAGAGAAACAGGATTCGACAAGTATGCTGATAAAAAAACGGGAAAAAAATTAGCTAAAGAGTATGACTATTTCATTGCTCAAGCAACATTAATGCCGAAAATTGCGGCAGCATTTGGAAAAGCTCTCGGTACGCAAGGAAAAATGCCTAATCCAAAGCTTGGATGCGTCGTTCCTCCCAATGCGATCTTAGAACCGTTGGTAAAGAAACTGAGCACAACGGTTCATCTTACCGCAAAGAAAGGAATGAACCTGCAATGCCTGGTGGGCAGGGAAGATCAGCCGGAGCATGAGATCATTGATAATATTCTTGCTGTATATAACACCGTACTCAAGAATTTGCCTAATGAAGAACAGAACATTAAAAATGTACAGCTTAAAGTAACAATGGGGCAACCGATTAAAATATAATAAGACAAGATTAATTATAGGACATATCAGATTTACAATGGTGAGCGAACAAAAACAACAACTGGTACATGAACTCGTGCAGGATATTCAACATCATCCTATTGTGGGAGTCGTAAATTTACAGAATCTTCCCGCGCAGCAATTACAGACAATGCGCGCGATGCTGGCAAAGAAAAAAGTAAAAATTCGCATGGCCAGGAAGAGACTGCTGTATCGAGCCTTAGCAGAAGCAAAAAAGGAAAACATGCAGGAACTTACCAAAAAGATCAAAGGCATGCCCGCGCTGATTTTTGCTGAAGATAACCCTTTCAGTGTTTATGCAACAATTCAAAAGAATAAATCAGAAGCTCCGGCGAAAGCAGGCCAAATTGCACCTAGAGATGTAGTTGTAAAAGCAGGTCCAACCACGTTTGCGCCCGGGCCGATTATCTCAGAATTAGCAGCCGTTGGTATCAAAACGAAAGTTGAAAGCGGTAAGCTGGCGATTATCAATGATACAACGGTAGTGAAAGAAGGAAATGTGATTACCGCGAAAGTTGCGGAAACACTTAAACGGCTGGACATCAAGCCTATGGAAATTGGCCTTGATCTTGTCGCTGTTTGGGAAAATGGCATGGTGTTCGATGCCAAGCAATTGCATATCGACGAAGTAGAGTATGCGCAAAATATAGCTCAAGCTGCACAGTGGGCGATGAACCTGGCAATCGAGTGCGTGTATTTAACAACAGAAACAACAGAATTATTGTTGCAGAAAGCGTTTAGGGATGCAAAAGCTTTGGCGATAGAGCAAGGCATCATCTCAGCAGAAACTGTGAATGAAATTTTGGCAAAAGCGGAAGGACAAGCTCTTTCCATCAAAAACGAAGCAAATATATAAAAATATAAAATTCATGGAGGGATATAAAATGGAATATATTTACTCGGCGATGCTGCTTCATAAAGCAGGAAAAGAAATTACGGAAAATGCCGTGAAAGCTGTACTTACAGCTGCAGGCGTTTCTGTAGATGCAGCGCGTGTAAAAGCATTAGTTGCAGCACTGCAAGGCGTAGATATTACAGAAGCAATTAAGAAAGCGGCCGTAGCTGCGCCAGTTGCCGCGGTATCCACTGCTGCACCTGAAGAAAAGAAGAAAGAAGAGAAAAAAGAATCCAAAGAAGATGAAAAGAAAGCTGAAGAATCTGCTGCTGCAGGTCTTGGCGCATTGTTCGGCTGAAAGATTCTTTTTTTATTTTTCTTTTCTCTTTCTTCTATGTACAATTAGTACTTTCAAAATCAAAAATATAGGAGACGTCATCACGAATAATGACTATGCAACAGACTGACGAGTCAGGTACGGAATTTCAACAGAAAAAACAGGAACTGTCCCTCCTTCGTACGAATCTTCATGAAATACACGAACAGAAGGAAGCAGTTTTTAAAGAACTAAAATTAACCCGTGATCATATTAGAACCACTCTAGCTGCAGCGACCAAGCTAAAACAAGAACGTGATAAGATTACCAAGATAGTCCAAGAATTAAAGAAACAGAGGGAAACACTGAATCTCACCGTCAAGGAAAAAGCAGGCGAGCATAAGACTGTAGAAGAAAAGAAAAAAGAGTTACTCTCGCAGACAAATGTGCGCGCAGATCCTTCTTCTCTTAAAACGCAGATACGGCATTTAGAAGAACAAATCGAAACTGAGGTCATGCCTTTCTCCCGCGAGCAGCAAATCACCAAAAAAATCAAAGAACTAAAATCTAAGTACAAGCAGGTGGAACAATTAGGGAATGTGTGGAAGGAGCTTAATACGACCAGCGCTGATTTTGCAGAGCAGCGCAGGAAAGCGCAGGAAATTCACCACGAAGTGCAGCACAAGGCGCAGGAATCACAGCAGAAACATGAGCAGATTAACAGCTTGTTTGAAGAGATTAAGAAAAAGCGTGAAGAAGAACAACTACTTGCCGAAAAACATTTAGAACTCAAGGTAAAATACGAACAGATAAAGAAAGAATTTGAAACAGTATCAAGAAATGTTGGTGAACTGGCAAAACTCTCTCAGAAAGAAGAGAGAAAAAATTATCACAATATCATCTTGGAAAAGACCAAAGAAGTGCAGGAAAAGATGAGAAAGAAAGAAAAATTACGCACAGAAGATATCCTTGCATTTCAAGCGCTTGAAGAGTCTTAAGAAGGTTTCCAAAATTTAACATAAGTTCTGGGATCTACTATCTTCTCCAGGGATTGATAAAAATATCTTGCCGTTTCTTTTTCTGTACTTGATCCAGGAGTTGCATACATTTTCCGAACCGACCCAGTAGAAACTGTTCTCGCTGTTTCATAAGCATGGACAACTATTTCCGGCACAGCACGGAGAGCACGTCCTTCAACTCGTTGCTGAAGCTTTTCATTCCAACGAAATCCTGATTCTCGAAAGTCGTTGGCGTAGTGAGCAACAGATGTTAGGAAACCGGTATCACAGCTGAACTCATATGCATGAGTCTCCTGGTCTATCCCACTTAATGAATGATTTTGATCCAAGTATTTACCCTCTTTTAACCGTTTTATTTCTTGTAAAGAATCCCTAAGTTTGGTGTAATCCTCTTGAACATGATATATGGAGACGAACGTTGGTTTGTCATAGCCTACTGTTTCCAGACAATAAAACGCATTCGGGTTAAGAACAGGAATCTTTTGGTGAGGCATTCTTTTTAAGATAAAAGGCGTTACTTCCCGAGCAAGAGCAGCAACTTCAGGATATTGTTTATGAGGAAGCAATAACTCTTTTTTTACCATTGTAGTGTACGTGGGATCTTTTTTTAGCGATACAGTCGGCTGGAGAGTGAAATTTATTTTTCTCTTAAATACTCTTTTCTTAAATATTCCTCATGTAAGTTTTGCCGGGTAAACTGGTTGTATTGAATATAATCACTTTCATCGCTTTCACGTTTTTGAGATATTTGTTGATATTCTTTCAGTGATTTCCGATTGGTACATCCATCTGGCGCACAGGTGACCATACTTGTACTCAAAGCAACACCAACTAGAGTAGAAACAATAATTTTTTGTAAAGAACTACTTTTTCTCTCCACCATAAACTCACCTTTGCCCTTTCTTTTCCAATTCCCGCAGCCACAATAAACCTATTTTAATCATGAGCTTATTAAATTTATCAGATATTTTATATGTTTTCTTGTACAAGTCATATTCAATCAAACCCATCCCGCGCATCGGTGTTAAAATACGATCATAAAATTGTCGTTTGTTATATGAAATTCTGGTTTCTCTATCTAAAGGAGATTTTCCTTGCGGCTTGAGCACCGCATTTCCATCATGAAGCTGCGTAGCAAAGAGACTCATCTCTGTTTTGCCGATCTCACGGCCATTTTCCCACATGTATGTCATGAGCATTCTTGCTACAACTTCCTGTTGTTCAGTGGCAAAAATAACTTTATAGATATCCTCCGGCAGATTGAATTGGTCAAAAAGAATTACCATGGGAGAGATGAAGTGTACGCTAATATATAAATGTTACTTATTTGTATACTGGTTGTTCGTTTTTTACCATTTTTTTAACCATAATGTTTATAAATAATCCAGCGCACAGAAAAAAAAATGGGACGAATTAAAACAACATTCATCAAACGGAAAACAAAAGAACTGCTTGCACTCCATGGAAATGCGTTCACAACAGACTTTGAGCAGAATAAAGTGATTACCGCTCGGCATACCAGCGTTCAAAGCAAGAAGCTGCGAAATATCATTGCCGGATACATGACGCGTTTGAAAAAGAAAGAGTAAAAACGCCCAGCGGAGGGGATGAACAATGGCCGAAGACAATTCCATCTTTATTGGAAACAAGCCGTTTATGAATTACGTGACAGGAGTGGTCATGCAATTCACAACTAAAGGAGCGAGCAATGTTATTATTAAAGCGCGAGGAAAATTCATTTCCCGAGCAGTCGATGTTGCGGAAGTTGCGCGGAAACGATTCTTAGAAAACACTGTGGAAGTAAGAGATATTAAAATTGACAGCGAAGAATTTGAAAGCGATGCAGGCAGACCTGTTCGTGTAAGCAACATTGAAATAACCTTGGGAAAAAAATAGACCCTCTTTTCTTTCTTCTTTTTTATTAACCCGGCTCTATAGAAAATGGAGGTAGTGTTAGGCAATTCAATTAAAAAATCAAGTGCGAAGTCTGACACTACCAGAACGAAGAGAGATTTTCTACTAAGCCTTCTTTAAAGGAATATTTATATACCTAAGAATTTCTTAAAAGAAAAGAGGTGAGTATGATGAAAAAAACACTTAGTATGATTATTGTTTTATCTTTGTTGACTTTACTGATAAGTTGTTTTCCTGCAAAGGAAAGCACGCCGGAAGAAACATCAATAGAAGCAGAGTTGCAAGATCTGTTAACTGAAGAAGAAAAAGCCAAGCTGAGCGTGGAACTTGAAACTCAAAGAGAAACATTTGCCGGGCAGGCTCAGAGAGCAGATTTATCAAAAACATATGTACAACCAATAAGTAAGCCTTATCTTTTATTAAAATCAGCGAATGAACGAATTCAAACGGATAAAGCACGGATTGGAACTCTTAAAACATATATTCAGGATAATTGTCCAGGAGCGATACCTGACATTGGAGCAATACCAGATATTGGGGCAACAACTTCCAAAGAAGGAGAAAATGAGGCAACATGGCCAGGAGTAACGGATCCAGACTGGTAACTAACCAGTATTTTTTATATTGTTTTTTGTTTCAGTTTTCTTTTACTGTTTTATTCGCTAAATATTCACGCCTTTTGGATGGGTATGTCCAATCTTCTTTCGTTCTTGGAGGTCTTGGAGATGCCTTTTCCTTTCTTCGTGCATTTTAATTTTCTTTTTACGGATATCTTCAATGAGATGGGAAACATGTTCTCCGCCTAAGAAGTGAGGCAAGATCACATAATCTGCCCCTTCATTATACATCTTAATTGCATCATCTATATCATTTGCAGTGACAATGACTTTTGCATGCTTGTTTACATTGCGCACATGACGGATTAAAAAAAGACTGTCTTTCAATGTAGGAATCGTGGAGATGAGCATCGTGATCTGGGGAAGATTCATCCTCTCAACAATTTCTTCATCGCCTACTTCTCCGTAAATGCAATGATATCCTTCCTTAATCATTCGGGAAATAACTTCTGGATTGTAATCAACAACAAGAACTTTCTTTTTGTTGCGCTGCAATCCTCGCAAAATGCTATATCCAATTCTATTGTGACCACAGAGGATGATTGTGGGTTTAACCGGCGTGGGAAAGTATTCTAAACCTTCAGTAGTGAAAAAGTCAAAGATACGAAGCGGTTTTTTCAGAAGTTTATAGAATGCATCATTGTATTGAATGTAGTATGATGTTAACGTGATAGAAACAAGTGTTAAAATTACAGTGAGGGAGAAAAAATCCTGCGAGAGGTGACCTAAAGCCAGCCCCTGAGCAGCTAGGATCAGAGAAAATTCGCCAATTTGCGCTAAGGCATTGGCAGTAAGAAAAGACGGACGTTTGGTATATTTGAATAATGAGCATACGGTCATGATGATAAGTGGTTTAACTATGATAATTACGCCTAATAACACAATAAAAGGAAGCCACATTTTTTTCATAACAGCCAAGGAAATCCCCATCCCCAAAGAAACAAAAAAGATGAGGGAAAAGAAATCTTTTAAACTTTTAACTTTGGCAATTATTTCCAGATTATATCGTAAGTTTCCCAATGCCACACCAGCAATAAACGCGCCGATAGCCACCGAAAAACCAAGATAAAAGAACGCAAGAGAAAAAGCAAAACAAACTGCTAATGATGAAATAAGGAGAAGTTCTTGGTTCTTCGCCGCAAATTGGAATACCCGAGGGAAGAGATATTTACTGGCCAGGAAGGCAACTAAGAACAACGCCAAAAACTTTACCAGCGCAATGCCAAATAATACCAGATTGAAATCAGTGATTGATGTCATAATAGATAAAGCAAAGATGGCCACAATATCCTGCATGAGCAGAATCCCAAGGATAAGTTTGCCGTGGAGTGTCTGAAGCTCTTTTCTATCAGAAAGAAGTTTCATCACTACCATTGTAGATGAAAAAGCCAGAAGAAGCCCTACATAAGCAGCTTCTAAAGATAAAAATCCTAATAAGAGTGAAACTAAGTAGCCAAGTCCAAATAAGAGAACAGTTTGTATTCCCCCACCAAGCGTAGAAGCAAGGGCCACATTCCTTAATGATTTTATATCCATCTCCAATCCAACTATGAAAAGCAGGAAGGCAATTCCTACAACTGACATGGATTCAATAATTCCCGTGTCAGTTACCAATTTAAAAACAGGAGTCACAAGAATTCCTACGAGAACATAAGCTAAAATTTGTGGTTGTTTTAATATGCGCAAGATGAATGCAGCGATAGCCGCAGCTATGAATATCAAGCCTATTTCCAGAAATAAGTTGCCATCAACACCTGCCACGCCAAACACCTACCAAACTAGTATAGAAAAATGGGCATCTGTTTATAAAAGTTTGTGTTTACAATCTTGTAATTCAGAAGAAGGAACATGTTCCGATCCATAAACGCGGTTACGGCCATCTTGTTTAGCGCGATATAAACGCTGATCTGCCATGTCTACAAGCTTTTCTACACTTATCAATGGATCAAAACCATCATAAGTAGCGAGACCACCGCTTACGGACAACGAGGAATATTTGCCTATCAACGCTGCGGCTTTTTTAATCCCCGTCATTACTCGCTGTGCGATTTGGCATGCTCCGTGTTCGTAAGTTTGTGTGGAGACAACAAGAAACTCATCGCCACCCCATCGTCCAGGAACATCCCTTTCTTTCTTTTTGCAGGAGTCTTTTAATACCGCAGCTAATGTTTGTAACGCTTTATCTCCTGATCCGTGGCCATGTTCGTCATTAATTTTTTTAAAATAATCCAGATCGTAAATACTAACACTTATTGGAGCTAATGTTTCTTTTGCTTTTTCTACAGCCTCACTTAAACGATATTCTAAGTATGAGCGGTTGAATAATTTTGTCAAGTCATCATGTTCCATCAGGAAGAGACGATATGCATTACCTACTTTTATTTGGAGAAGAGGCAATGATGTGTATTGGCTTCTGTCAACAGCATCGACAATGAAATTTGCTTTGTAAAGCCTTCCTATCACTTCATGATTATTGTATCCAAGAAGAACCGTTTTCATTCCATTTGCTTTGTGGAGTTCCCGTAAAAATTCCATTAGTTTATCATCTTTCTGAAGTTCTTCGTCAAGTGAAGAATAGTCAACCATTACAACGTGGCAGTCTTGCGCAGCACGGGCAACCAATTCTTCAGTAGAGGATGTAATTACTTCAGAGGTTGTAGTTGCCTTTAGCAAACTCGTGAGTCCTTCATCTGTACTATTGGTTATAATTCGAGGGTTGATTTTTTGCGTGGTCATTTTGAATATACTGCATATGTCCAGTTGTTTATTTATAAATGTTTCTATTCATAACTAGGCAGTAGTTACAAAAAGTGTTAGGTTCAGTTTTATATATTTCATTACTGTATACTTCATTACCCTAAACGTATTATATTCCACTTCTTATTCTCCTTTGACATGGGTTTTACGGCAATCATCATTGCTTTAGTTCTGGGCATTTTATGCGGCATTATTACCGGCATTACGCCGGGCATTCACGTGAACCTGGTATCTTTGCTGGTATTGTCTTCTTCCACCGTGCTATTGCAGATTACTTCTCCTGTAGTATTAGGCGTATTTATCATTAGTCTAGCCATTACGCATACGTTTCTGGATGCCCTGCCTAGCATTTATTTAGGTGCACCGGATGAAGCGCAGGCCTTGAATGTTCTGCCAGGCCATCGTCTGTTGTGGAATGGAGAAGGGCATAATGCGATTACGTACACGGTCATTGGCGCGCTGGGAAGCCTGCTGCTGGGAGTGATGCTGTTTCCCTTCTTTATCTGGGGAATGAAGATCCTGCAGCCGTACGTGCAAAATATCATGGGGTATCTGCTGAGCGGTGTCATGCTCTACATGATCGGCCGGGAGAAGGGCAGGCGATGGAAAAGCTTGGCGGCGTTTCTGTTGGCAGGCTGTTTGGGATTGCTGGTATTCAGCATTCCGCATTTAAAGCAGCCTCTCTTTCCGCTCCTCTCAGGATTGTTTGGATTCTCACTCTTGGTTGTGAGCTTGCAGCAGAAAGCGGTGATACCGCCGCAGGATGTGAACCGGCCATTGACTTTAGAAAGGAAGCACATGGTGAAAGCAGTGTCGGCATCGACGGGGATGGGATTTTTAGCTGCGTTTTTGCCCGGCTTCGGTTCCGGCCAGGCCGCTATTGTCGCCCAGAATATTGTGGGCGAGATTCGTGATGAAGGGTTTTTGACGCTGGTCGGGGGCATTAACACTGCCAACATGCTCATTTCCATCGCGACGGCCTATGCGCTGGATAAATCCAGAAATGGAGCTATCTTAGTCGTGAATCAATTGCTGAACGGCATAGGATTTAAGGAGATGATGTTGTTTATCGGCGTGGCAATCATCGTTGGCGGAATGGCGGCAATTCTGACGCTGCAATTGTCGAAAGTGTTTGCTAGATGGATCGTGAAAGTCAATTATGCCAGATTGATTTACGGGATTATTATTTTTATTACCGTATTGACTTTGTATTTTGATGGGATTATTGGCCTGATTATTTTAGGAACAGCCACGGCAATTGGATTGGTCGCTTCTTCCTGGGGTGTGGGAAAGAATCATCTCATGGGCTGTTTAATCCTGCCTGTGATTTTGTATTTTGTGCTGTAAGTAATGTTGCAAGTAATTACTTAGAAAAGAGGAGATTTAAAATTCCATTTCAAATGATGGAATACATAAAATATTTTTTGGTATTTCAAATGACATCATGTTTTTAACTAGATATCCATATCCTTCGTCATATAGGTAGGACTATCGTCCTCAACTAAAAAACCAAAAAGATTATTAACTAGAAATTATTACCTTACTTCATTCTTTTCCTACTTTTGGGAAAAAGAGGTGTTTTCTACGAGCGCTGGGAGAAATTCCAGCGGCTCATAACAACTCTGGATAATTAGAATAAATCCCGTCCACGTTTCTTCTTGTAAATTTCTGAATTTCGCTTTTTTCATCAACAGTCCAAACAAAGACTTTGAAGTTGTGTTTCTGCAAGAAAGAAATCATACCTCGTGTTGCAAGTGTTTTTTGCAGGCTAATGATTGATGCTTGCGCTTTTTTTGCTTTATGTAGAACAATCCTTTTCGTGAGAGGTAAAATGAAGAACATAAACAAATTAAAAATCCTCTGCAGCCATTCATAGCGGATCGGATAGAAAACAAGAACCTTCCCTATATCCTTATTCTTTTTTTTAATTTTTGAAAGCGTATCGCTCCGAGGAGCAGAAATAAAAGTCTTTGCTGCAAATTTAAATTTTGTAATAACTTCTACAACCTTGTCAATAACTCTGGTATCTTTTACATCAAGATTCAACATACATTTCCCTTTCACTAATTTTACGATTTCTTCCAACGTTGGAATCTTCTCTCCTTTTCCTGCATCTAGTCTTTTAATCTCTTTCAGCGTAAATCCCTTAACTTTACCTTTCCCGTTCGTTGTTCTCTCTACTGTCGGATCATGGATTACAACTACCTGCCCATCTTTTGTGAGATGGACATCACACTCAATCATATCCACATTAAGAGAAAGAGCTTTCTTAAAAGACCGCAGCGTATTTTCCGGTTCATTACGGGGTGCACCACGGTGTCCAATTTTAAGCATGGGGAAGGTAAAGAAAAAAAGATTATATACTTTTCTATCCCCATTTCTGAATGCTTTATTTGAACTTCTGGATACTTAACTGTCCTTTTCTTGTTCCTTTTGGAACCTCTTTTACTTCTTCGCCAACTTGTTTCTTCACATCTTCTGCCACTGTTCTGCCAAGAATCTGGCTCAAACTTACGAGATCAATCTTTTTCACATCTCCTAGATCTTTTATACCCTGTGTATACAACTTTCTTGCTCGTACACGGCCGATACCTTTCAACCGCAACAAGGGCAGTAATTCTTC
>JAGVYN010000026.1 GCA_018303265.1 Candidatus Woesearchaeota archaeon | reverse complement strand
ACCGCCCCATGTAAGAATTCCGCAACAAGTACATCTGCAGGAGCTTCAAGGTATTGCGGCTTATAAGACACTCTGACTTGCGTGTCTAATTCACCACCATCAGGATTAAGAACACCTGCTAACATTTTCACAAACGAAGTTTTCCCGATCCCGTTCTCCCCTAAGACACCGACAATTTCATTCTTGAACAATACTCCTCGTTCCGTTTGTAATGTAAAATTGCCTAGTTTCTTGGAAAGGTTGTTCCATGAGATCAAATGAACCGGAGCAGCTTTCTTCGCTTCTTGTATTTTTTCAAATTTGATGGCATGATCGCGGAAGCGGACGTTTTCTTCTTTCAAAAAACCGTCTAGGAAAGAATTAATTCCTTCCCGCGTTGTTTTTACGCCGGAGACGATTCCAAACACGTTCTCGTGCCCGTACATAATATTGACAAGATCTGTCATGGAATCAAGGATAATTAAATCGTGCTCGATGACATTCACCGCCGTTTCCTCATTTACCAACGTGCGGATAAATCTGGAAACATTGATTCGCTGTTTTATATCCAAATATGATGTCGGCTCATCAAAAAGATAGAGATTGGCATGCTTGAGAACAGTCGCGGCAATGGCCACGCGCTGCAATTCCCCCCCGGAAATTTGAGTTATCCCTGTATCAAGGAAATGCTGAAGCTGCAATTCTTCCGCAATGATGTCTATTTTTTGATCTTTATCAATTTTTGCTAACAGATCACGGACGGTTCCCGAGAATTGTCGGGGGATAAGTTCCACCTGCTGGGGTTTATATGATAAAGAAATTTCATTCTTGTGTAATTTTTCCAGAAATTTCTGCGTTTCTGTTCCTTTAAAATAATTAATAACATCTTTAAATTCGGCGGGATTCTGCCAGTTTCCTAAATTGGGCTTGAGAACATTGGACATAATCTTAATGGCGGTCGATTTTCCTATGCCATTTTTCCCAACGATCCCCGTCACCTGGCCGAAGATCGGTGCCGGCAACGAATATAACTCAAAAAGATTTTCACCATATCGATGAACAGGAGATTTTGTAAGCGTTTCCGGCAGGTTAATTATTTCAATCGCCCCAAACGGACAGCGTTTCGGGCAGATGCCGCATCCCGTGCAGAGGAACTCATCAATTCTTGCCTTCGTATCAGCCCCTGGATAGATGCAGTCAGCGCCAGTTCGATTCACAGGGCATAATTTAGCGCAAAGATAATTCCCACATTCCTGCGGATGGCATTTGTCACGGTGGATGATGGCAATACGTTTTCGCATAGTCATACAATGATGCGGGTGTTTTATATTATTTTTGATTAAATTTAAAAATACCCGTGTTTCAGAATAAATACAAATGCCAAAATGTACTATTTGCAGCAGTAAAATCCAGGAAGTGTTTTTAGAGAAACTCAAAGGAACAATTGTCAGGAAGCCGGGATCAAGCAAACAGTATCAGGTGTGTTTTGAGTGCCAGAAGAAATTCAAAACAAAAGAAGAACTTATAGAAAAGATTAAATAATGCCTCCGTGGCTTAGTGGTATAGCGGCGCTCTCGTAAAATCAGGGGATCTAGGATTTACCTAGAATTCCCATTTCAGATAAGCGCAGATCCGGGGTTCAAATCCCCGCGGAGGCTTTTACTCATTCAAAAAAGGTGATTAACCATGACTGAAATAACCAAAAAGGATTTTGAAAAACTAAATCTTCGTGTAGGAAAGATTAAAGCCGTCAAACCCCATCCCAAAACAAAGGATTATGTTCTTCTCATTAGTCTCGGTCCGGCAGGGACAGAAAAACAGCTTGTTGCGGACTTGAAAGAAGGGTATACGAAAGAGGAATTAGTTGGAAAACAAGTCTTGTTCGTGCAGAATATGGAGCCCATCACCGTAAAAGGTGTGGAAAGCATTGGTCTTCTTCTCGTGACTCACAAAAATGAGAAGCCGGTTCTTGTCCAGCCGGAAAAAAAAGTGGAAACAGGAATGAAAGCTTCAGGATTGACAAATATAGTTATAGAGCATCACGAATAGATGAGTGGAAAGAGTGAACTTAATACGTATACTTCCACAATATTCTTAAATAAATCTCTTTTTTTAATGAGTAGCATGAATGATAAAATAGAAATAGCCCAAGCCTTGGATACCAAAGAAAAAACGAACGAGGAGAAGGAAATAAGCAGCCTTATCCAGGAAGAGAAGAGCACCACTTCCGGAAAGGGTATCGTCATTATGATGTTAGTTCTTATCGGAATCTTTGCTTTATTTATAGGAGGATCGTATGTCTACAACAAATTAACCAGCGCTGATGTCGTTAACATTGACCAGCTGCACGAACAAAATCTCGAAGAAAAATTAGATGAGGAGACGGGATATGTGTACAATGGGTACAGCTTTGTCAAGGCGGATGGCTTATGGTGGACAGAAATCCATATCCGCGAGATGAATTTGAATATTCCCCTTCATTTCGGGCCCAAAGAAGTGGAGTTTGTTCCAATGAAGGGAACAATGGATCCTGCCTTCAACATCGGGGAAAATATGTACATTGCCATTGATCCTACAACGGCAGATAAATATTACACATTAGCAACCTCAGAATTAAGTTTCAATATCGCCAAAGGGATCAATAGAATACCTGTCGGATCGTGCACGGAAGAGAATTACATCTGCGAAAATCGGACGATTGTCAGCTGTGAGAATACGCAAGGAAAACCGGTTGTGGAATTGGCTTTGGCAGAAGAGACACGCATCGACATCTCCGGCACGTGTATCAAAGTGAGCGGCAGTGGATATGGGATCGTGAAAGCTGTCGACCGGTTATTATATCATTGGTACGGAATCATGGATTAAGGCCCAGCACTTCTAACCTATTATTTCTCAAGGTCACCAGACGGAAACTTAACCCCAGTTCGAGAACGGCTTCCATGACGGCCATGTGTTCTTTTCCCGAGCCGGAAGCCAGATTTAAGGCAATTTCAAAATCAGCAATTTTACTTTGAAGCTGTTTTTTTATTTCCTGCGTTAAAGAAGAGACGGAAGATGCTTCTTGGAATGGATCAATGACAACAAATTTCGCATTCCCTTTAAAATTTTCTTTCCCGAACTGATTGGTGATTAAGAATATGTTGTCCCATGGCTGAGCCTGGATAAGAGTAGCAACTTCCGTCCAGGTTCCTTTTCCTGTCGAAAGGCAGGCGATAAGTGTGGACATAGTATCTCGAAGCAGCAGAAGGTATTTAAATTTCTTTACATTTTCCAGAAACTATGGACATAAGCTTTTTTGAAGAATTCCCCACCTTGCAGAATCTGGATAAACTAAGAGTGGTCTCCTGGCCGGCAAAACTGTATGTTGCAGCCAAAAGTGTACAGGAGTTTAAGGAAATAACTTCAAAAATAAAAAGATCAACGGTGAAAGAATACATTTACTGGCCGATTCTGGAAAATGAAGAAGGATATTGGATATCTCCTTTTTCGGAACAGAACGCTTTACTGCGCATCTTCTCAGAATTGAAAGGAAAAGATATCCCTGTGATGTTAGATTTGGAATTGCCGACAACAAAAAATATTTTCCTCTATGTGACAGAATTTTTTCATTTTCAAAAAAACAAGAAATTAATCCGAGATTTTATTGAAAATTATAATGGAGAAGTATACCTTGCAGAATATTACCCTGAAGGGAAAACCAGTGAAAAAATATTACAATTCTTGGGCTTGCATTATCTTACAAAAAATGCTAAAATAATCAAAATGATGTACCATTCTTTGCATAATTTTCATGAAGAAAAAATGAGAACAGAAATACAACGCGGAATTAAAGAATTTGGACAAAACTTCTTACTTGCTTTTGGTACAATTGCTGTTGGCATTGGCGGAAATGAACCATTACTAACGGCAACGCAATTAAAAAAAGATTTAGAATTAGCAGAAAAAATAGGGATTACAGAGGTTGTTATTTTCAGGCTCGGTGGTCTCAATCAAAAATATCAAGACGTGTTAAAAGAGTTTGTTTAACTTGATGCTACAATCTGTTGGATTCTTGTAAGATTGTAATATTAATTTTTTTTATTAAATACAGTAATTCAAATCAAATGCTTCACAAAATACAAAAATCGCGGTTCTTTCATTAACGCGTTCGTGACCAGAGGAACTGGATTATCTCGGGTATATTTCTCAAAAACAGCCTGAATCTTAGGCTGAGCAACATAAGACACTAACCTATCCCAATCGCGATCGGAAAACTTATCAAATATCCTCCTCATGGCCAAATGCAGTTTCAGCTGTTTTGCCAGAGGCTTGACTTTTCGCTGATAATCTTTATTATTGTTGATGCAATCAACCAGGATTTCAGCCTGTTTTAATCCAGGCACCAGTCCGCCTAAGGTCGTGGCTTTTACAAATCCTGCTGCATCGCCAAGAAGATAACAATTCTCCTTCCGCAAAACCTGCTGAGGATGATACACAGGGATCGTGCCGGCCTGCATTTCTACAGCAGTAAAATGGTGCTGTTTCATGAATTTGTCAAAATACGCCCGGGAATTCTTGCGCATGGCGATGCCGACCCTTGCTGTGGTAGATGATTCCGGAACAATCCAGGCAAACAATTCGGGGCATACTTCCACACCAAAATAGGTCTGAAAGGAATGGGGATTAAATGTTCCCTGCACGGTTGCTTGGATGCCGAAATAATTCTCCCTCTGCGGATGATACAAACCATACGCCTTGGCGGTCGGAGAAAGAGGACCATCCGCGGCAATGACGATATCGGGCGTAATCCGCTTCTCTTTTTTATTCACAGTATCGTTGATAACAAGACTTTTTCCTTCTTTTCGAACAAAAGAGTGATTGACAAAAACGGCCGCTCCTTCCTTCTTCGCCAAATCCCCGAAGAAATTATCAAAACGTTTCCGGCAGACGAGATATTCTTTCTGCGCAATTTTGAGACTTTTGTTAGGGGAGTATACTTCTATCTCTTTAAAGGTATTCACCAAGAACGAGTCCATCGGTAATTGAAACTGATCGAAATCAGAAGTTAACAGTCCGGTACATTGAATGGGGGTTCCGATCTGGGGATGGTTCTCATAAATCGCCACAGTGTGCCCCGTTTTAGCTAGAAGATACCCAGCATAGCATCCTGCCGGACCAGCGCCGATGATTGTGATATTCATGATTTTATTCTTCCAAGAATGCTTTTAAAAAAGTTGTTAAACTTAGGCTTCAATAGGCTTCAGCATTTTCTGCATTTCCTGTTGGCAGACTTGCCAGTGTAATTTTACAAGCTCAACCACGACGGGGTTTTCCCTATTGAGTTTGTACATCTTTGATTTTCCTACTTTCCGCGTAGAAAGAACAATACCTTTCGCCTCTAATTTCGCCCAAAAGAGGAGCAGCGTAGAATACCCGACACCTGCGTTTTCCGCTATCTCCGTCATGGAGTAATCAAATTCGTCAAAGGTTATGAGAAAGTCCAGCACGCGGTTTACAGGATAGTCGCCAAAGACTTCCAAAAAAGAGCTCATTTCTTCCATAAAAACCAGAAAGAGCGAGAATATTTAAATTTTTGGTTTTTTAACTATTAAAATAGGAATTTTCGGAGAATTCTCTTATAACTTTTTTATATCCACTCGTTTTTCTGCAAGTATGGAGAGGGATGCCATCCGGAGGAAAATTCTCAAGAAACTCTATGTGCACAGAATAATCCAGCATAAACATACTTCTTTTGATAACTTGCCGAAAGGCTTTCCTTCGCATCTTCGAGGACAGGTAAAAGAGATAGCGGAACAGTTAATTAAAGAAGGCCTATTGTTATCAAAGCCCACGAACTATGGATTAGAAGTCTCTCTGAATCATAAACGAATCGAAGAGATAGAAGAAATTATTGAAGAAATTCTATAAAAACAATTAAAGAAATTAAAAAAATAAAAAAAAAGATTTGGAAGGAAGATAAAAGAGTGTACTACGCTTAGTAGTACGTTTGCTCTTCTCCTTCGTCGTCTTTTCTTAACCTACTGAAACCGATTATCAAGCCGATGACAACCAGTAAGACTACCAGTACGATCAAGGCTATTTCTAATCCGTTTCGTAAGCTGAGGTTGCTGTTCGCCTGACCTGGAACAACACTCGCTTTCAAAGCAACAGTTTCCAATGTTTCACTGCCGGATTTCACGGCAACGGAAACGGTATGCTCGCCAGCTGGTGCGTCAGCAGCAGGGGTAACATCAACAGTGACGGTTTTTGTTTTGCCTGGTTCAAGAACAACCAAGACATCGCTTAACGATGCCGTCGCCCAATCGCCAGTAACAACTTCCAAAGTGTATGCTTTGGAGCTAACTCCTTCGTTAGCTAAGGCAATGCCGTACACTGCGGTTTTTCCAGCAGCAACAGTTTGTGTCTCAGGGCCAACAGCAAGCACTAACTTGTCTGATTTCTGGAACAGTTCGTTTGGTACAACATGCAAGGTGTACGTTTTCGTTACTGTTTCCCGCAAATCATCATAGGTAGCGGTAGCTTTAAGTTGGTAGTCCCCTTCTGCAGCAGTCGCTGGAATGGAAAGGAACATTTCGGGAACGTCTTCGCGTTCAACATTATGGTTGTCTGTTTCCATAACATCAACGTATTCAACTGCACTCACGCCCAATTCTGGGACAGCAACAGTCACTTTAACGTCCTTTTCGTCCTTATCTCCGTAATTCTCAAGCAAGACGCTTGCCAGCACGTATCGGCCAGCTTTGACGGTCATTCCTGGAGATAACACAACATCAGCGATATCAACACCATGTCGTGTTGGTTCAACAGCTAGCTTAACATCTTTGGTAAGAGCAGCGCCGTTTTTGGTCATTACACGCAAGCGAAGCCAGTATTCATTTTTCTCTAAATCTTTTGGCAGCTTTACGCTTAAGTCCACATACTTAGTGGTATTTGCTGAAACGTCAAACAAAGGGGTTGAGTCTTCAAGATCTTCATAATCAGCATATTCATAGCCGCTTATTTCGGCTTCTACTTCAAGGTCTTTCACATCAGCAGCAGCTTTAAGGCCAACTTTGATGCTTAAGGTTTGTCCTTCTTCAACAGCTAACATCTCAGTATCACCTACTTCATCGCCGTTAACCTTAATCGTTCCCCATGACACTTCAGTGCTGGAAAGAGCGCTGACCATGGAAAATGTCAAAAGGCTAATGACGAACAAAGCCATCACACTTACAAATTTTCTCATTTTATCTTCCTCCAAATCTTCTAAATTTTTGAGCATTACTTTGTTATTTATATGTCTCAATAACTGGTCATATATAAATGTTTCGTTATTTTTAGCATTGTTGAGTAACTACACATTTATACTACTTAATAATAGTTATTATGACCTACCGTTACTGTCCTGTATGTTGTTTCATGGAAATGGTCATCGCTGACCGTGACTTTTACCAGATACTCTCCTGGTTCGGCAAAGTAAGGAACCTGCGCATGAAGCGTCTCGCTGGCTGTTTCTCCTTCGTCGAGATCAAATTTCCCTGACATCCTCTTCAGTCCTAAATCGTAGATTGCCGCACTCACGGTTACATCTTTCATGTCTATGTCGCCGTTATTGACGAGATACACCTGCACGGCAAATGGATCGCCGGGAAGAAGAATCTCCGGGGCAATAACGTGCACAGATGAAAGTTTGATGTTGGTGTACGGTGTGTTTTGCCCTGAACCATCAGGCAGGACATCAGGAGGAACATCTCCTACAGCAATAGTGATTGTTTCGCTCGCCTGAGCAACGCCGTCGCTGACGGTAAACGTGACTTGATACGTTCCTTCCTGTTCTGCTGTTGGAACCCAGCTAAAAACGCCATTTGTAAAGATAGCACCAGCAGGAACTGCGGTAGAGCCAAAGGTAACTACATCCCCATCAGCATCGCTGGCCGTTACGGTGAACGTCAATTGTTCATTCGCTTTCACGTTTTTATTGCCAATCGCTGCTAAAACAGGCGCTTGGTTTACATCGTGAACATTAACTGTGAACGTTGCTTTGCTTTGCGTCTGGCCATCATTGGCTGTTACCTGTACGGTAAAATTGTCAGCGCTATTGGGATGCGTTACAAAATTATAGCTTGGCGCAAGGACAATATTCATCGTCCCATCGCCATTATCCGTCTGGCTGATTAAATTCATATTTGCCGTGACGTCTTTTCCTAACGCGGAAGTGCTGTCCACAGCAGCAGTAAGAGTAAGTTTGTCATTATCAGCATCACTGGCGGAAACGGTCACTGTTAATTGGCTTCCTTCATTCACGTCTTGCGCAGCGACGGAAGTAATAGTAGGCGTAGTATTGCCAACGACTGATTTTTCCTCGATAACGAGACCCACAGGTATAGTAATATTATCTTCCCCATCGCTAATGGTAACAAACAGAACAACGGAACCTTGTTCAGCGGATGTTGCCGTGATTGTGGCGGTATTGGCTCCATTCGTCACGGCTAACCAGCCAGGCAATGCTGAATTATCAGCTGTTGCAGTTGTAAATGTTAATGAATCATTATCTTCATCCTGTCCGGTGACAGTAACGGTAAAATTATCACCGACGGTTCGTTCGTAGACGGGAATACCAAAAGGGATCTTATCCGGCTGGGGAGTAAGACTAAATGTTGGCGCATGGTTTACTTGTGGAGTTTCTGGACAGCCATCATTATTTGCGGGACCTGGGATTGCAGGACAATTATCATCTGAATCACAGACACCATCTCCATCAGAATCCGTGCATTTTACCGTAAGAACTAAACTCACATCGACGAGTTGTTCGGAACCATCATCTAATTTAATGACGACAAGATAGTCCCCGGAAGTATTTTGATAATCTTCAGGAGTAATCGTTACTTCTTTATATCCCAAGGTAGAACTTACATCGACTGTTTCAGAGACCAGAGTGCTTACAATAGCACCCGTGCTTTGACTGTTCAAGTTAATTGTTGTTTGCACTTTGGGAGATTGTCCAAAAGTGGATCCAAAGTAACCAGTAGCGAAGGTTGCCGATTGGCCTGCTTGAATTGTTTTACTTTTCGTTCCATTATCCCATGCTAAGTACTGTTCACCGGCATTTTCCTTCAGCCAATTGATTTGCGCAAGTGCACCGCTTGCTACACAAAGGAAAATTACAAACAGTACAGAGAGTTTTTTCATGATTGTTTTCATTGTACGCCTCCGCTTCTACTTACTTCTTTGAACAGTATCCTACGCCAATACTTACTCCTGGATGAAAGCTGTCTTGGAAATTTGTTCTTCCATAAACAGTTGGAGTAATACATAATCTGTCAAACTGCAATGGAACTCCTACACCCAACAGCAAATATCCATAATCTTTTGTATCTGCCTCGGTATTTGATTTTTGAGTTCCCTCAACAACATTACCATTGAGATAATATGCTGAATTCTCAGCAATGTTTTTTCGAACTTGATCAACAAGGAATCCCGCATGTGCTTGCAGTCCAACAACATTATTACTTCCAGTTGGCCAATTGTAACCCCAAAATGCGCTCGCTCCGCCACCAATTATTGCCAAAGAGGAATTGTTCTTCCCTTTCAGTTCAAGTTGACCTGCTAAGGGACCATCAACTGCTTGCGGTGCTATTGTGGTTGTTGTCTTGTTTTCATTACCATAAAGCATTCCTTCTACACCTAGGTATCCTACGGGTAATTTCACTGCAGCAGAAATGCTTCCTCCGTGCAATATATCGCCATTGGCACCATACTCATTATTCCCTTGACCGAAAAATAAGACATACCCTGCACCAACACGATCAAGCAAATTTAATGTTTTAGAGTCTTGATCTTTTCGCAACATGTCTTCTAATGTTTCTCCTTCGGCCAACGTGTAGCCACGTGTTTCCGTAAGTTTTACACTCGTTGATCCTTTCTGCCCAGGAACCACTTTTTTCCCAAGTGCTCCTTTGAAAAAAAGATCACCAGTCATTGGATTTCTGAGGTATTCCTCATCACTATCAAATTGCCTATTGCCATTTGCATCCCTAAATAAAGAAATGCTATTTGGATTGTACACGACAACAAACTGTTTCTGTCTTTCAGGAGTTCCATAGTGAGCTAACAATTTTTCTGTTTCTGCATTGCGGCCATCCTTTGTTGCAAGACGCACATATTGGAACACATCAGCGATCAACTTTTGACTGATCTCTTCTCTATTCGTATCAGTTACTTCTACTTCAGCCCCATCAGGAGACCTGTATACTGTAATAGTCTTATCCTCCGTTGGATATTGGACATCCTCAACAGTTAGAATGGTACTACGATCTTGTACTGGTGCTGCGAGAGTTTCTGCTGCTGGCGCTTCGGCAACGGCTTCAGGTGCTGCCGCTGCTGGTTGGACTACATAACACAGCGAACGCATACCTTTGTGCTCACCTTTTGGGTAACCAATAACACGTAACTGATCAAGTGGAGCGGTCTTCAAGAATTCCTGGGCTTCAGCAGAATGAAGTTTATCTTGTTTATTTGCATAACGTAGCATGCTGCCTTTCGTTCTTAACTTAAAATACTCATCTCCATCATCAGGATCAGGTAAACATTTTAAAGTAACTACTTCTGGTACTGGTTTTTGTTGTGGTTCTTGAGCATAGGAAGGAGATGATCCTAATACTAATGCTGCCAAACCTGTAATCATAGATTGTTTCATATTCATTTTCTGCCCCTCCTCATTGTCGGCTGGTAAAGTAACTTTGAATGGACATCATTCATCTGGTTGTAATCATTTACTTTTTGAATTCGCGGGAATTGATCCCCTGTGAATGTGTAATGGTTATCAGTTGGTTTCTCGCCCTTCGCCAAAGGAACGCTGTAGTTGGGTATTCTTTCCGCAGTATCTAAAACACCATTCAATGTAGCAAGATCACGGTACTTTTGGTCCGTGGACTGCACTTGCGTAATTCCATCATAACCAACCATAACACCTTCCGGTGTTACTTGAACGACTACTTTTATATCCTGATGGTTGTTCAACTCTTTTCGTTTATTCCAATCTTTCTTCCGTGGATCTTTTGGATTTGCTTGGAAATACGCATCATTTGCTGCAGCCATTTTCACAAAAGAATGTTCTGCAACATCTTGATCATGTGATTGTTCTTGAGTGAGATAGACTTTCGCCCCATCATTTGAAGTATAAGATGTTACATACATTGTTGCTGGAGTTACAGCGCAGCCGGATAAGCCACCAGCAACCATTGTTCCTAGGATCATTCTTTCAAGTTTATTCATTTTGTATTACCTCGCAAATTCATTATTAATATTCTTTAATGTAGGGCATTCCCTCGGCAGGTTCATGGACAATCTCTTTGACAATTTTGGTTCGGTCTTTATAGACCGTTCTTTTTTCTATTCTTGTCCTGTCTACATATTGCTTTTCTTGTAAAGCGCTTATACATTCTGCCAATTGACTTTCAAAATTATCATCTTGTGATTGAGCCACGCATTTTTCTTGTGGTTGGGCGGTGCATGTTCCAAGTTCTTGTTCCAAGTTCTTGTTCTAGCCGTGTAATGTAAACATTATTCCCAGTAAGAGTTTCTTGGCATTGGTTAAACCGGGATTCATACCCTTTGCATGTGCTTTCCAAATCAAGAGTATTATTACCTGTATTATTACCTATATTCATACGAAGAAGAACATTATGTTCTTCATCTAGAGTATCATACGCATTCGCGCAACTTTCATTCATCTCCCTTTCGTCAGCATAGGCAATACGTAAATCAGCAGCATATCCTGCCAAGGCTGCATTTGCTGCTTCCAATTCTTTCTTTTCTGACTTGTAGGCATCAAGTTCATCTTGAGATATTGTGGATACAACAATAGGAGCCGTGGCAGAATCCAGTTGTCTTTCGAGCGATTTATTTCTTTGCTTTGATGTAGCAGATTGTACTTTGCAATCTTCAAGATCTTTCTGACAATCCTCATACACCGAACTTTGTGAGTTATTAGAGATATCTGAGAGATGTCTAATCCCATATCCTCCTACTCCTCCAATAACAACTAAGCCCAATCCCAAGAGAAGACTACCAAAGCTTGTTGAATGAAGAAGCTGTTTTTCCAGAAGATCAACATCTGCTTTTTCTAACTCAAGATTAACATTCTTGAACATTCTTTTATACACTTCTTGACCTAAGTCACCTGCAAAGAAATTCTTAAGATATTCTTCATCATGAGGAACATTAAACTGAGGAATTAAATCCTTCCACTCACCCCCTTCTTTTGTTTGCACATCTTCAAAATGGATCAATCCTAAGCCAACATTAACCCATTGTTGAACATTCTTTTCCGGCAAATTCTCTATCAACTGTGGCAAACTGCGTAAAGCATATTTTGCTGCTGTAGTGTGGTCAATGAGGTTTTCTTTTTTTGTTGCATCTTTAGTTTCAAGTGCAATATACTTTAAAAAACCAAGAGTTTTTTCAGCAACATATTCTTGCCTGCGACTATGGACGCGGGCTTCGACATCTTTACTCTCTCTATCTTTCCCGCCAAAAATATAAAGAGCACTATTTTCAATATCAGAAGCACTGAAAATATACTCTTTTTTATCAGATTCAAATAAAGCTGTTATTTTTTTTTCTAAACTAGAAAGATTTTCTTTGAATTCTGTTGCTTCAGAAGAGTCATATTTAATGAAAATGGTATTCCCATCAGAAGGTCTTGTTTCAGGTGAGACCACTTTAGATTCAGGCACTGCCGATACATAAGGGCTTGTTTCTTCTATCTTCCTTTTTTTACTGAGACCTTTCTTTCCAGGTTCTTGATTTGGTTTTTTTTCGTCTGTCATTTTACTGTCATTTTAGATAGATTACATAATATTATGTGTTAAGTACTACTCAAAAGTAACCACCACTATATAAACTTTTTGAAAATTTTGCTAGTTTAAAGTAGTAACTTAGTGAGGTGTGGTTTTGCGTGCAGAGTTTTTATTTAAATGTTGCGAAGCAGCGCTTAAAAAACAACGTAAAAATCAGTTGATATATCTGAAAAACTTCATTCAGAAAAAAATCATCTTTAATTGATATACCATTCCTAAAACAAACATAAGCATCAAAATACTCCCGAGGAAGGCATGTTTACCCAAAACGTATTCCGGTTTTCGGTCACCTAGTTTTTTTGCTTTCCAATACATCAAAGTGATAATAATGCCGTCCAAGCCGCCGGCGATCGCTCCTGTTAATCCTAACACAGTGAAAAAGGTGGTGGCGTTAAATAAAATGATAATGAGGGGCAACGAAAGAGTGAACAACAACGCTTTCCGCCGCGAGAATAAATAATCATATTCATACATTTCCGCCAAAGCAATGCTCAGTGTTAAAAAAGAAGTAAACATAGAAAGAACAGCTAGCAGATTGGCTAAAGTTCCAAGAAGAGGATGACCGTACACGCTCAGGGCGATCGTGGCAATGCGTTCATTTGGTGCTAACAAATCAAAATTTCCTTCGCCTACCACCCCTATTATAATAATTGTAAATAAAAGATATAAAACAATAGGAATAACCGAGCCGATGATGATCGCTTTCTTCATCTTTTTCTTTTCCTGCCCAAGCACTTCCTGCACTTCAGGAATGGCGGGAGAACCCATGAACGCAAACAAAATCACGCCATAAGGTAAAAAGAAGTAGCTGAGATCAAGCGGGGTGAAATTATGTGTATCAATACTCCTAAATGAAAAAATACCAATCAGAATGACAACCAGAAACAACAGGGAGATGAGGATTAATTCTGCTCTTCCTGTCGCTTTAATCCCTTTATACACAATAAAAGAAGTAACAGCAAAAAAGAGTAACGTGTACAACAAAGGGAAGCCAGCACCAAAAATAAAAAATAACGTTTGCCCCTCGCCAATTAAATAAGCTGTCAAGGCCCCATAGATATTGAACACCATGGAGAAAGTCATGATTCGTTTCCCGGTCCTGCCAAGATATTTTTCTGCATATCCAGTAAGCTGGTACTGCTTTTTTGTCCGCAGCACGACTTCCCCTGCAAACAAGTTCAGAAATACAAAAGCAAAACCTATTGCAATCATCAGAACAAAGCCGTAAAAAATTCCTGCCTTGGCCACCACATACGGGATACCTAAAATACCCGCCCCGACAATCGTGCCAATAAGTGTCGTTACAGCCATGGCAAACTTGTGTTTGCCAAAAAAGCCCGTTATGGGCGCTCCTCTTTTTTTAAGCATGCAGAGAAAAATAGTATCTAGTTTATATAGTTTCGGGCGCAAGAACGCGGAGGTAGCACTGGTCAACTGGTCAACCCCAACAAAGGTATTTAAATGGATCTTTCTTCAATATTAAATTATGATTAAGAATTTTATCCCCCGCCTCTATCAACAAACAATCCTCGGCACCGCGGCTCATAAAAATACGCTGGTGGTTCTTCCTACCGGATTAGGAAAAACAGCGCTTGCTTTTTTGCTCACCGCACAGCGGCTGCACCAATATCCCAATTCTAAAATCCTGCTTCTTGCGCCAACGAAACCGTTGTGTGAGCAGCATGTGCACACATTTCAGAGTCATCTGGAGATTGAGAGCAGCAAAATAGTATTATTTACAGGAAGCGTCAACCCAGAAAAACGCGGCGAGTTATGGAAAGAAGCGCAGATCACAATATCTACTCCGCAAGGGCTGGAAAATGATATTATTAACAAAAGAGTACGACTAGAAGAAGTAAGTTTGCTTATTTTTGATGAGGCCCACCATGCCACGGGAGATTATGCCTATGTGTGGATTGCGGATCAGTATGATAAAGTTGCCCGTTACGGACGGATACTGGCGCTCACCGCTTCTCCGGGAAGTGATCTGGAAAAAATCAAAGAGGTATGCCAAAATCTCAAGATTGAGCGGGTGGAAGTACGCACGGATAAGGATCCTGATGTAAAGCCCTATATCCAGCCAATGAAAATCAACTGGATTAAAGTTGATTTCCCGGAAGAATTTCGACAAATTCAGCAGCACCTGCAAGAATGCCGGAAATCAAAACTGCTGGAAGCGCAGCGCTACGGGTATTGCCGTGGAGCAGATCTCATTAAAACGGAACTTCTTGGCCTGCAGGGAGAATTGCAACAAAAACTATCATCCGGTTTTCGTGAGTTTGAACTTCTCCGTTCTGTGTCCCTCATCGCCGAAGCACTGAAGGTGGATCATGCTCTGGAATTGTTGGAAACGCAAGGGCTTGCCCCGCTGGAACAATACTTCCGGAAAATACAAGCCGAATCGTTACATACAAAAGTAAAAGCGGTCCAAAACCTTGTTCAAGACGTTCATTTTAAATCAGCATTCTACCTTACAGCAGAACTGATAACCAAAGGAGTCCAGCACCCTAAACTGCACAAAGTAAAAGAAATTGTGCAAGAAGAGATCACCAAAAACCCCTCGGCAAAAATAATCATTTTTACCCAGTTTCGTGACAGCGCAGAACAGATTATCAAAAAGATTGAAGAGATTGAAGAGATAAATGTCAAGAGCCACATTTTTGTCGGACAGGCCAAGAAGAAAGGGCTTGGTTTCTCGCAAAAAGAACAAAAAGAAATTCTCGACAAGTTCCGCGCAGGCGAATTTAATGTGCTCGTTGCGACATCGGTTGCAGAGGAAGGGTTGGACATTCCTAAAGTGGATGCCGTTCTCTTCTACGAACCGGTCCCCAGTGCGATACGATCTATTCAACGGCGAGGCCGAACAGGAAGGTTAGAGAAAGGAGAAGTGAGCGTATTGGTTACCTCCGGCACGCGTGATGAGGGGTATCGATGGAGTTCATTTCATAAAGAAAAAAGGATGTATCGCAACCTTGAAAAACTGAAACAGGAGTTCTCTTTCTTGCAAGAAGACCGCACTAATGAAACATTGCAACGATTCATCCCGCAAGAGCAGATGGTCGCCGTGGTAGCTGACCACCGCGAGAAGGATAATAAAGTTGTCAAAGAATTGATCGACTTGGGCATCTCAGTACGAACTGCCCAACTTGAATCAGCTGATTATGTTCTTTCTGGAAAAGTGGGCGTGGAATTGAAGAAAGTTCCTGATTTTGTCGCGTCCATTATTGATGGGAGATTGCTGGATCAGGTCCGTGATCTAAAGAAAAATTTTGAAAAAGCGGTGTTGATCATTGAAGGGGAAGAAGATCTCTATGCGGTGCGCAAGGTGCATGCCAATGCCATTCGCGGAATGCTGTCCTCAATTGTGTTGGATTTCCAAGTTCCGGTCTTGTACACAAAAAATCCTCGAGATACTGCCGGCTTGCTGGCAGTGATGGCCAAACGGGAGCAGGATACAAAACGCGATTTTTCGTATCACGAGCGCAAGCCCCTTTCCCTGAAGGAACAGCAAGAATTTATTGTTTCTTCATTGCCAGGGATCGGTGCTTTACACGCGCAGAAATTATTAGAACATTTCAGTTCGATCAAGAATATTGCCAAGGCCACAAAACTGGAATTAACTGAAGTGGAAGGCATCGGTGAGAAAACGGCAGACCGGCTGCTTCAGATTTTTGAAGAAGAATATAGAAAAAAAGAAAATTAAAAATAACTTTAAAAATGAAAAACCCAATCCGCAAGGGCGGAGTATCAATAATGGGTTTTTCAAAGTTCAATACCCCGCGTCAAGTAATGATCAGTCACCCAATCGCCAAAATAGGCGAGGTATTAAACAAATGAAATTGATTAAAATCGCTCTTTCTTTGACCACGCTTTTTCCATGCTCCATTTCCGCGCACCAAAGATGAACAGAACCAGGACCCCCCAGCGCGCTTAGCCGTGTCCAAAAGCCGAAGAATATTCCCAATCCTGCGAGAGACTCTACAACTCCTGCAAATCCCATCAACCCGCTGAATCCCATTCCAGGGCCGCCAAACCAGCCGAAGAGCTTGCCGCTTCCGTGCATGAAAAACATTCCGCCGACGAGAAGCCGGAATACAAAATACAATCGATCATGGTTCTTTTTAACAATATTTTCAAATAGCATAGACATCACCTTTTTCCCAGCAGAAGATGGTAGTTTTTAACTATTGTGGAAGGGGAGAATATAGAAAAACACAAAAAAAGATAACAACAAAAGAAAAAGTATAAAAAAAAAGAAAAAGTTAGAACACTTCTTTTTTAAGCAGCGCTTGTTCTAAACTCCATTTTTTATTACCCAACACAATCAGTGCGAGGAAGGAAGCAAAGTACAAGAGTGCCAATTCACCTTGGTTCAAGAACGGAATCCATCCTTGCTTGACGTGCACCATGAAAAAAGCCACGATCATCTCCAAGGCTGCTGCCGTTGCCACAAGCCGGGTGAAAAAACCAAAGGCGATCGCCAATCCACCGAAGAATTCAATACTGCCAGCTAAGCCCATTAAACTAAACAACGCCACTGATGCCCCATCCCCAGCCACGCCGCCAAACCAGCCAAACAATTTCTGCGCTCCGTGCTGCGTAAATAGCAAGCCCACAAAAACACGGAACACAAAATACATCTGATCTCCATATTTTCCAACGTTTTTTGCACAAAATCCCATGGTCAACACCTCTTTTTTATTTTATAACGAAAGGAATGATGAAAGAATACACCATTCACAACTATAAATATTTTTGGATCTTCCCTGCCTGCCATTCTTTTAAGAAAAACCTGGCTGCGGCCTCCAGATCCGGCTTGCCCCCCCTGCCGGTTTTCTTAAATTTAAGCGCAATTTGCTCTAAAATAATTTCTGGATCATCTTCGGCAAGATCATAATATTGGCAAATGCAATCTTTCTCTTCTTCAATAAGCTGCAAGGCAATTAATTCCGGATCTTTAATTTTTGCATAATCAATCGCTCCGATCTTGCCATATTTCATAATATCTTTCTCATCTTTGGGAAAAACCCCTGGTGTATCAAGAAGAGTAATCTTTGAATCGACACGAATTTTTTGCATTCCTTTGGTGTACCCGCTCTCTGCTGAAGTGCGAGCCGCGCCCCGTCCCGACAAGGCATTTATTAACGACGATTTCCCCACATTAGGATAGCCGACAACGCCAACGGTCACTTTGTTCCCTTGAGAAAGTTCCAGAATCTTCTTTTTCAAAATGGTAGTTCCCAAGTGGTCTCTGCTGGAGATAAATACGCTTGGCGTAAGCATTTGTTTCTTTTTTTTCAACTCTTCAAGAGGAACCATATCGCATTTTGTAATAACATAGAGAATTTGTTTTCCCAGCTGCTGCACTTTTTGTTCCAGCTCTTGATGCCTTGTCTCATTAATCATGCGCGCATCAAGAACTTCAATAATGATATCTGATTCTTTAAGTACGTAATTGACATGTTTCCAGAACGACGGCATTATTTCTTCTTGGCTACCTAAATATATAAATATTGCTTCTGTCTTCAGAGATGTATGGCTTTTTCCAAGACTTTTCCGAAGACTGTTCCGGGAAGCAATTATCCGGTCTGGGAAGAAATATTTCTTACGGAAGAGGAAGAGAATGAAGCAGCAGAACAATGCCGGAGAGAAAATGTTCAGCTGCTTGATGCTTGTTTGCAGGAGGCACAATCGCTGGCCATTAAAAATAGGATAAATACGGAAGAAAACGTTACTCAGATCGCCATTGCCTTATTTGAGAAACGAGCGTCACATGAAGTATTCTGGAAAGAAAACAAAGCCAAAGAGAAGTTTGATAGAATGTTCAAGCATTAAAGTTCAAGCACAATTAAGCTTTACTTTTTTTTCTTTGACTTAGAATGTTTTTTAAGATGTTTATCAAAATTATCCAATTCTTTCTTTGTCGAAAAGAACAACAGATGTTTTCCCTTCTTGCTGATGAGGTATCCGCCCAAGAAGAAGCGATCTAACTTATGAAAGAGAACTTCTTTCAGGGGAACTTCTTCTTTCTTTGTTTTAAATCTTGTTTTTCTGGTAACCTTCAGATGCGTCCGATCAGCGACGTACTCTTCCTGTGCAAGACGAATTATTTGCATTACATAAGATATACCTACATACATCACCAGAAACACGGCTGTCAAAAAAACAGCGGCAAGAAATCCCCAGGGCCGTAACGAGACAGCAAAGAGGATAACGGCAAGAACGGCGATGGTTGCTGTTTCCAACCGCATAAAAAAGATTTTTTCCTGAGGAAATTTCCACGCGACTTTTGCTGTTGCCATTTTTTATTATTTTATGATTTTACAATTTAATTATTTTATAAACAATTTATTACAAACAATTTACTCTTTTACAATCGGACCTTTGGCCATACTAATAAGTGAAGCGATAAACATTGCTGCAAAGACAATCATAAAAGTAAGTCCTAGATTAAAACTCCGGGGATAAATTAAGTAGGCAGTGATTAAAAAACCGATAATGGAAAGAACCAGAAAACTTCGCTTTAATGGTGCAGCCTGCCATTTTTGCGACGCTGCCTTTTTAACGATGCGTTTCGCTGAGCTTTTCTTTCGAGCCATTACTCTATCACCTCTTTTGGAAAAGATATTTTTATTGTTTTTAAATGTTTTGTGACGGAAACTATTTAAATTTGCAAAATTACGGAAGAATTGTGAAATATAATAAGCTTGTTCGTGATAAAATTAGTGAGATTATCAAGCAGGAAGGAAAAACTCCCATTATCAGAATTGCTGATGAGGAAGAATATGTTCTGAAATTACGAGAAAAGCTGCATGAGGAAGCTGATGAATTTGCAGAAAGCCACGAAGTTGAAGAATTAGTTGATATCATGGAAGTAATCTATGCTCTCGCAGAACAGAAAGGTATTTCTTATGAAGAGCTAGAAAAAATACGGCAAAGAAAGGCGAACAAAAAAGGGATATTTGCCAAGAGGATAATTTTAGAAGAAGTTGATGAGTAGTTAATAAGTAAATAGAAGAAGTTACAGAATAAGCTTGGCAGCTATTTTTTCGGCGTTCTTCCTTTTTTTCTGATGTTCCTGCAGAAATAGCGTAAGTTTATCGATCACTATTTTCTTTAACTCTCCTGTTAATAATTTTCCTGATTTGTAATCTTTGTATGTTTTTTCTAATTTTTTGTCGTCTGGTTCCAGACCATAGCGCAGCATCTGAAAGGAAACGTCAATATCCGGATTGCCGCCTTTCTTCCGATGCTCTTCAATGGTCGGCTGTCCTCCAGAAAATGCGTATTTGTTAATTTTCTTAGCAACTTCCTTTGGATCTTCATCTAAGGCAATATACGAGTACGGATCTGAAGAAGACATTTTTCCTCCTTTCAGTCCCGGCATGAACTGATGGTACGTAGAACTTAATTGAATGAACTTAAATTCTTTAATCCGTTGGCTTACATCCCTTGCCAAGCGGAGATGAGGATCCTGATCAGCACCGACAGGAACAAGAACGGGCAATGGTTTTCCTTCAAACTCAGGAAGTTGGGGATGCAACATGTCTGCTGCCTGCAATAACGAGGCAGCCATTTTCCCTGGCTCTATTGTACCATAGATCGCTTTAAACTCATTAAACGTGGCATGGCGTGCCAACATGTTTGCTAAGCGATAATAGGCATTGGCCTTCTTTCCATCCTGTGATCGAGCGGACTGAAAATAGAAATCACATTTATTTATATCAAGACCAAGCGCAATATAATTTATAAGATATTCCCTGATGGCGGTTTCACGTAATTCTTTCATGTTTGGATTACGCGTATTATACGCTTCAATATCCGCCACAGTAAGATAAATTTTTGCCCCTAATTTCTGATAGAAAACAAGCTGGTCAGCGACCATCTTATGGCCGAAATGGAATTTTCCAGATGGCATCAGACCAGTCATGACCACAAACGGTTTGTTGTTCTGCAGGGCAGCCACTATCCGCCCAAAATCGCGATGCGCAAAAATGATGCATCTGCGGAATAAAACAGAATCTTGAAATACTGCGGGAAGATCTTTCAGCGTCTGCAAACCAAACTCTTGGAGGAGTTTACTGTAATCAATACTACCCGTTACTTCCCATGGCGTGACTTTCTGAGGCATGATTTAAGAAGAATATATCTGTTTATATATTTTCTCACTCTTTTTCTTATAGACATGCTCCATAATGGCTTTCAGATTCTCAATATCTTCTGCGTTATATTCAATCAGTAAATCAAGATATTCCTTGTCTCCAGAGGCGTGAAACGCCCGCCATAAATCAACCGGATTTCCATGCAGATGTGACGGCCGTTTGAGATTTAAAATGGCCTCAACTTCTTTTAATCCGCCTTTTAACCCACCATTGACACATAATGGCTTGAGATCAATATGCGGGAGGGAAATATTTATTTTCAGTTCTTTTTGTAATTTAGGCAAATCGAACGAAGAGCCGTTAAACGTGACTATTATTTTATATTTTGACAGTTCTTTTTCGATCAATTTTTTTCTCTAAATTAACACCCTTAACAAACGTATTTGTTGTATAATAGTTTGAAATACCAACAACTGTAATTCGGCCATAACTGTCTATTTCTATATCTAAAAAACAACAATCGTCTCTGAAAGAATCATAGATTCTCCACATCTCCTTGGACGGAAGTTTGCCGACAAAAAAAGAAGAATTATCATCAGCAAGCGCTTGCCGAGCCTCGTGTAATCTCCGATCATAATAATATTTTTTCCCTTTTGAAATTCCCTTAATTGTTTCTGCTTTCAAAAAATCCTGCCAATGATGAATTCCCTGCCGCCAGATAACTCGTTCTTTTTTTTCTCGTATCTGTTCCAAAAAGATAAACGAATTTCTGATCATAACAAATGTTCCTTCAGCATTTGTTTCACGTATTTTCCAATGGCAAGTGATGCCGTTAATCCAGGCGAATCAATCCCTAACAAATGAATGCATTGATTAAAATCTTTATCTTGCGTGATCACAAAATCAGAATGTCCGGCAAGTTTTGCAGAAATGCCTGCTTGATGAATGTGAAGATCTTCCATGCGTAGTGATGGGAAGAATGTGGCAACTTTTTCATAAAACTGTTCTAAAGGTGTTGTAATAGCATAATCTTCTTTATGCAAAGGAGCAACTAAATAGGGCCCGATTGTTATTTCCTTGCCGAATGTGGGTGTGAAGTGCACACCAGTAGTAAATGTTTTATCTCCATTTTCCATCGTATGCTGATGGGGAACAGGATAGATATTCATGGATATTGCCGTTCCGTCCGAGCGGTAAAATTTTGCTGCTTCTCCCCGTACGGGAATTACCTGGTAGTCATTTTCGGAATTAACCATCTTGGCCACAGCATCACTAAACAGGCCTGCGGCATTAATGAGAACGTCCGCAGAGACTGTTTCTTCAGGAAAACCGTTTGTTTTAACACTTACGGTAAAGGTCTCTTCAGAAGAGATGCCTGTGACAACTGTTTTTTTGCAGATGTGCACCCCCTTATGCCAGGCATTGGCGACAAGAGAGCCCAAATATTTACCAGAATCGAATATTCCTGATGTAGGGACATGAAGGGCAGAATAACATCGAACCTGTGGTTCAAGATTTTGCACTTCTCTTCCGGAGATCTTGCGCACATCAGGAACACCATTCTGTTCTGCCTGACAGAGAAGCGTATCCAAGCTTGCATCTTCTTTTTCATCCAAGGCAACAACTAGTTTTCCTACAGAACGAAAAGGGATATCGTGATCATTACAGAATTGTTGTAGTAAAGTATTTCCTTCCACGCATAGCTTTGCTTTTAGCGAGTCTGTAGGGTAATAGAGTCCCGCATGGGCCACTTGCGAACTTCTACTCGAGGCATGTTCCCCCACTCTGGATTCTTTTTCAACGACATAGACTTCTAGGAAAAGGTCGGCAATTTCATTGGCAACTGACAATCCTACGGCTCCTCCGCCAATGACCATAGCGCGTTTCATTGAATGTTCAGAATTCAGATGTTTTATATAATTTTCTTAGATTGTAACTAAAAAAAATACGCTCACAACTCCACCATGATCGTTTTACTCTTTAAATCAATACTTGTAATCTTTTTCTCTTTCTTTAACTCTTTGGCAATTTCGCTCCACTCCTTACTCTTCCGCATTTCGGCAACAATATCTAATAATTTCTGCAATGGAGAATACTTTTCATAAACCAACTCGCCTTTCTTCGTATTCAGTTCAATATTCTCCTGCAGCTGCTGAATCGCTTCTTCCTGTGTGGTGATAATTTTGTTCAAAGAATTAATTTTAGTTTCATAAGGAGAAATTCTTTCGTTCGGTTTTAAAGTATTAATGGCTTCGTTGTATGTTTTTGTTTTGACCATTTCTTTTTGATCCATTAAAGGAAACGGTGTAACTTCGTCTTCATAAATATATCCTTGCGGTTCCTTAATCCATTTTAAAAATTCTTTACTTGTGTTAATAATTTCTTTTGCTTCTTTTTCGGTGATATCTTGAGGAATTTTATTTTTATCAATTTCATTTTTTCTGCATACTTCTTCTGCATACAATCCGCCTAATCCGACTTCTGTCGCTAACGACACCGCAAGATTTTTTTTTTCGCTCTTTTTGAGAATAGTTGCCAGTTCTTTTTCAGTAATTTTTTTCCAATTAACTTCAGATTTAGGGAAAACATATTTTTCACCAGGCTTGACAACTCGATCTTTCCAGATCTGCCGTTCTAATGAAGTTATGATCGTAGACATTTCATCGGTAAGAATGACATTACCTTTTGAAAACAATTCAACAATTAAAGAATATCTTTTTTCCTTCTCCAATTCAAAGACGACAATCCGTTCCGCATCTTTTTGATAGATATCCTTGATAACAGCATTATTGATATATTTACGTAACTGCATGCAAAATCCTGACGGCCGCAAAGGAACAAGTTTCATGCCCGTCAAGCACAGCCATTTTCCGGAAATGATTTTCAACAATTCTTTCCCCCTTCCCCGGGCATGCAGCTGCAGCAGCATCTCTTTTTTTTCCTGATGATAAATCTGGGAGATCTTGCCTTGCACCAAGAATTGCAGTTCGTTCACTAACGCGGCTAATTCCAACGAAGAGATTGCTTTTTTAGGCATGAAACAAGATTATTGTAGTGTTTTATATAGTTTTTCTAGAAAAGAAATAAGCTCTCGGTGGGACTCGAACCCACGAATGATCGCTGTCTCCTTGTCATCGTCCAAAAGACTCATCCTCGCGGATCTGCAGGCGATTGCCTTTGCCGCTTGGCTACGAGAGCGTAATCCACACAGAATGAGGACGCTTTAAATAATTTTCTAGCCCGTCTTTACCCATTTAACATAAGTGTACAAGAGGATGGAGAGAGCGATCGTCCGCATATTGCAATTATACGCACAATCAATCCCTTTCTTGATCTGGAGAATACGCTGCCGCAATTCTTCGGCTTCTTGCAAATGCTCTTTGGGGATGCGCAGCTGAATTTGGTCCCAAGGCATTTTCTTAATCTCTTCTTCCAACGTGACGCGAAAAAGAACTCCTTTTCCCATGCTTTCAGCAAGATCATTGGTGCGGATGACATGCCCTTCATTAACAACGGGATGCGAAAACGCAAAGCGGTCCGTTCCCAACAGACGGACAAAAATCATATTTAATTCATCATTCACGCGCACTTTCTCTTCCTGAGTCCGCAGCTGGCGGATAGAATTGAGCAAAGTTACAAGCGCAGGTAAGCAACCATTGTGCCAGGCCCGAAGATCGTCCACGTATGCTTTGCTCTTCTGGAGCGGTTCTTGGATCTCCTGAAGCAAGGAATGCGCCCGCTGGATATTACGCGGTTCAGCATATGTTTCCGAAAAGGAGCTTACCCGCCGCATAACGTCAGGGAGAAGTTCAATCGCCTGCATTATCAGTTTTTGATCAGTTTCTGAAACAAAATATTCTGGGAAGTCTTCGGCAAGCTGCTGTTCGGTTAAAGGGAAACGACAGCGTTCGCGCAGGCGGCGGAGTATTGGTGTCGTTTCTATCTCCGCTGACTTAGGGTTCAGGTCCATAAGACGATGAATGTAGAGCATTATTTCTGCAACCGGTCCGCCTTGCCACAATAAGGACAACTGGCATTATAAAGAAGACCCACTTTTGCAACATCCATGGGAAATGAATAATTACACCTAAGGCACTTAACAAGTTTCTTGTTTGCAGGAATGTTTCGGATTGGACTCTTTGGCACAGTTTGTTTTAATTTAGCACTGCAGTCGTCACAGATAACCATATTGGTTTCTTTATCTTTTTGCACCAACCGAACCCTGTCAAGCGGAACGACAGCTTTGCACTTTTCACATGTGCGTACGCGGCGAATGTCCATA